>JAJZWV010000090.1 GCA_021846505.1 Bacillota bacterium | reverse complement strand
TATCACGGCACAGGGCCGCAATCGACTGGCTGCGCTCGCGCGCCGGTGCCACCTGCTGCACTCGCTGTGTCGCGGCGCGCGCCCGCCCGAGTGGCGAGGAGCCGTGTACACCGCGCCGTGGCGGCGGATACGCCCGCTCACCGGCACCCTCTGCTCGTCTGGATCGGAGGTCAGATATCCCGGTCAAGCAGAGGGTGCGCGTTCGACCGCAGCCGGGTCCCTTTCTCGGCACCCTGGGTCCCCTCGACATCCTCCTGAATGTGAGCCGCTTCCACCACCGAGACCGTCTTGTCACTGGTGGCCGCGCTGTGGCGTCGGCACCCTCCGGTGGCGAACAGCCCAACGGCGCCTGCCCGGTCGCAGCTGCCCCTGCTGCGGCTTGCCATCTCACGCGCCCTAGGCCGCCGCTGGCTGAATTGCTCCGTGTCCTGCCGGCCCGCTAGACGCATCCCAACGTCCTCCGACAACGTTCGCCGTCTGGCCAGCCGGTCTCACCGCCCTTGCGATTTTGAGCGCCGCGCAAGCCACTGGCGGAACACACCTTTGGCTCCTGTCGTCCGTGTGGACGACTCGTTCGGGTCATGAGCCGGCGGTCTTCCTCCGGAGCAACGTGCCTTCGCGAACCCCTTTTTTTCTGAGGCAACTCGGGCGCTGGACCGCTTGGCCAGCACCAACTATCATGTCGCTTTGGAGAGAGGCGGAGCTACTGCCCCCGCCGGCGCCAGGCGTGGAACCCCCGGCTGGCCCGCCGAGGGGCTGGCGAGTCATGAAGGCCGCTGACAAGGGGAGCCGTGCACGCGACTAAGGCAAGCTCGTCTCGATACGTCGCTGAGGCACCTCTTCCGTAGCGTGTGCCTGCCCGATGCCGAGACCTTGAGGTGCAGGAAGTGGCTGCGTGCCGCGTTGGCAGTAGGGAGGGATCGACGTGCAGGACTTTGCGCTAAGGGGTTCAACCTCAAGGATCAGATATCACGATCTTCCCGGCGATGGTATTGCCGTACTATTCATCCACGGGTTAGGATGTGCCGGGTCATTTGACTACCCCAATGTTGTTGCGCAGCCGGAACTCGCTGGATATCGGCGTATCCTCTTGGATTTGCTGGGTTCGGGGTTCAGCGACAAGCCGAACGATTTTCGCTACACCGTGTCTGACCACGCGGCGTATCTGGCGGACTTTTCCTCATCTCTTGGCATCGATCGATTCGTGCTCTTTGGCCACAGCCTTGGGGGTTCCATAGCGCTCTCGCTGGCCGAGCGCTGCCGGAACCGCATCGCGGGCATCGTCTTGAGCGAGCCCAACTTAGATTCCGGAGGTGGCTCCACGAGCAAAGGGATTGCGGCCTATACGGAGCAGGATTTTCTCGCCCGAGGCTTCCGCGAGACTATTGCAGAGAATCAGCGGGACTCGAACGAGATGTGGGCTGCCAGCTGCGCGCTGACGTCTCCGGTGGCGCTGTATCGCGCCGCGCAGTCCGTCATCGCGGGGCAGACGCCTTCTTGGCGAGACATTCTCTACGCGTTGGACTGCCCGAAAACCGTCATCTTCGGCGAACACTCGCTGCCCAGCCCCGCCCTGCAGGTGCTGGACGACCGCGGCGTCCACATCGAGGTCGTGCCGAGGGCCGGTCACTCCATGGCCTGGGAGAACCCGAAGGGGCTAGCCGTGGCGACCAGGAATGGGATTGAGAGAGGCTCGCGAGAACCCTGGGCATCCCGCTTTGGACGGCAGCGCGACAGGGGATAGTGGTTGAGGCTGGCGCCCATGGCGTGTTCAGCATCACCGCCTGGCCCCGCATGGAGAGCCCCGCCTCCAAATGAGGCGGGGCTCTCCATGCGGGCCGCGGGCGGCCCGTGCTTAGGGGGATTCGTTGGCGACCGCGCTCAGGGTGGCCGCCTTCAGCTTGGCAAAAATCATGCGGCCAGCCGCAGTCTGCAGCACGGACGTGACCAGCACGGGCACGCTTTGGCCGACGCACTTTTTGCCGCCGTCCACCACAATCATGGTGCCGTCGTCCAGGTAGCCGACGCCTTGGCCGGCTTCCTTGCCCTCCTTGATGATTTGCACCACCATGTCTTCGCCGGGCAGCACCACCGGCTTCACCGCATTCGCCAAATCGTTGATGTTTAAGACCGGGAGTCCCTGCAGCTCCGCGACTTTGTTGAGGTTGAAGTCGTTGGTCACGACCTTCCCGTCCAGCAGCTTGGTCACCTTCAGCAGGCGCGTATCCACTTCCTGATGGGGGTCGATTTCCTTCTCATACACCTGAACCGGCATGTGGAGTTCCTTCTGGATGCGGTTCAGCACATCCAGGCCGCGCCGGCCGCGGTTCCGCTTCAGCACGTCGGGTGAGTCCGCGATGTGGCGCAGCTCCTCCAGCACAAAGGCCGGAATCACTAACGGCCCCTCCAGAAAGCCGGTTTCACAGATGTCCGCGATCCGCCCGTCAATAATGACGGACGTATCCAGCACCTTGGGGCGCACCCCATCAGGCCGGCTGGCCGCCTTTTGCAGCTTGGGCAGCCAGGCACTGGGCCGCAGCAGCTCTTCTTTCTTGCGCGCGGCCACCCGAATGCCGACATACGCCATCACCACGGTGATGGCCACGCGTAGCAAGTTTCCTAAAATGCCAAACGCGGCCAGCGGCTGGCCCACTAAAAACGCCACCAGCAGCCCCACAATGAGCCCGATGGCGCCCGCCATTAGGTCGGCGGGTGGGGTGCGCTGCAGGCGCTGCTCAAAGCGCGCCACCATCTTGCCCGTTTCTCGCGCCACCCACGGGGACAGCACATACCCAATCACCCCCGCCGCCACGGTGGCAATCACCAAATACGCCCCCGCCTTATCGCCCCCCAGCTGCGACAGAAAAGACCACTTCGCCCATGCCGCCTCATTGCCCAGAACCAGTCCCAGTCCAATCAGTGCCACCACCACGGTGACCGCTTGCCGAAAGGTCCTGTCCACCGAGTCACCTCCCTGTCTCTGGTCTTTCCCCGGCGGCGGCGGAAAAATACCCACAATTTACTATTGCCACCGATCTCGTGCCCTCCGCCGGGCGCCATCATCATATCACGGCCCCCTGACAAGACAGGCCCAGTGCGGGCCGCATGCCCCGCCGGCGGCCAAATTGACACCCTCGGAGGGCCGCCGCATAATGAGGGCACTTCAGGCAGGGGAGGGAAGTGCATGCGCAGCGACACCCCCAAAGGAATTCGGCATCTTCGCGACGCTTCGATCTTGGATCAGTTCCAAGACGCCGTAGACGAAGTCCTCATTCGGCACCGAAGCGTCCTGGACGTGTTGAGCAAAATCCAGGAAGCGGACTCCCGCGTAGCGCGGGCGACATCGAAAGCCGTCACCGCCTGCGGATGCATCGCCATTCAGGCCGACCGCCAGCGCATCCCTGCCGACGCCGACGCGCTGTCAGTGCACCAATACGTGCGCTCGCACATTGAGGGCGACTTGTGCACCCGCTGCCGCGAGGCACTGGAGCGAGAGCTGGGCCAGGCGCTGTTTTACCAAACCGCGCTGGCCACGTTGCTTCAGCTGGACCTGCGCACCCTGCTGACCGACGAGCTGCAGCGGGTGCAAACCCTGGGCATCTACAACTTGACCTAGCGCGCGGGTGCCGCGCCAAAGGGGGTGGCACGCTCTGCGCCACCCCCTCGGCTCTCGTCCGGCCCGCGCGTCAATCCGAGTGCAGCCCCAGCGCGGCCAGAGCTTGACTGACGGTTCTCACCCGCTCCACCTGATAGCCGGGCACGTCGCTCGGCGCCAGGCAGTGGTGAAACCCCAGCTGGGCCGCCTCTTTCAGCCGCTCGGCAATGCGGGGGGCGGAGCGAATCTCGCCCGTCAGCCCCACCTCGCCCACCAGCACAGACCCTTCCGGCACGGGCTGCCCCGAGAGGCTCGACGCCACCGCCGCCACCACCGCTAAGTCGACCGCGGGGTCGTCGACGTCCACCCCGCCGGTCACTTTGACAAACACGTCTCGGTCGCCCAGGCGCGCGCCCGCGTGCCGCTCCAGCACCGCCAGCGCCAGCGCCACCCGGTGGGCGTCCAGTCCCGTCACCACCCGGCGCGGCACCCCGTAAGACGACGCCACCAGCGCCTGAATCTCGACCAAAAGCGGGCGCGAGCCTTCCAGCACGGACGCCACCACCGACCCGGCCGCCTCGGTGGGCCGCTCCGCCAGCAGCGCGCGCGATGGGTCGGCGACCGGCTCCAAACCCGACGGCGCCATCGCAAACACCCCCAGCTCCGAGGTGGGGCCGAACCGATTCTTGATGCCGCGCAACATGCGAAACAAGTGCTGCCGGTCGCCCTCAAACATCAGCACCACATCAACGAGGTGCTCCACGACGCGGGGCCCGGCCAGCGCGTATGGACACTGTCTTCATCCTGGGGTTAGGGGGCTTGTCCCCGATGCCGCCACCGATAGCTGGCCTCGCACCAGTCGGCCCGGGACACGCCGCTGAGCGCTCCGGCCGCGTGGGCGGCCAGGACCACCAGGGCATCCTCGGCCCGGTCCACCGACAGCGGGGGCCCCTCGCTGGGGTCCTCGGCCGCCAGCACGGCCCAGGCCGCCCGCCCCAAGCGCCCGGCCAGGCCGTGCCCCAGCACCCCCTGGCCCTCGCCCAGCGCCAGCGCGGGCCCGCCCGGGCTTACGCCGTACACCGGCCACCGCCAGTCGCTGCGGGCCTCACCGGCCGCGGCCGCAGGCATCAGCACCACGGGGCCCGGATCCATCAGCACCAGCTGCACCCACGGCCCCGGCACGAAGTGAAAGGCGTAGCCATGGCCGGTCCATTGGGCCGCCAGCGCCAGCCACGCCGTATCGGGAGCGATGCCCTCGCGGTGCCCGCGGCGCCGGGCGGCTTTGATGGCCTGAGCCCACAATCCCAGGAGCCGAGCGTGTTGTCTCTGAGGATCCAAGGTGCTCCCTCGTTTCCTGCACATTGGCCGCCGCGGCGGACTTGCGTGCGCCGTGGGCTCCCGGCCGTCCATGCATACAGCTCGGTGTCTACGCGGCGTTGCCGGCCGCGCGGGGCCGCCCTGACCCTTCCTTGTTCACATGCCCCACCAGAAACACCGGCACCTCCTGCGCTTTGGCGTAGCGCAGCAGGCGCGACGCCACTAGGCGCACCTGACTCACACTGCCCGGCGCGCTTTCGGCGTCCGGGTCGTACACGGTCTGCAGCGAATCCACCACCACCAGCCGCCACGGCGCCTCCAGCGCCGCCTCCAGCACATCCAGGCGGCCATCCGCCAAGAGATGGACGCCTTGAGGCGCGTCCGGGACGATGCGCTCCATCCGAAGCCGCGTCTGCGCCAGCGACTCCTCGGCGCTGACATACAGCACCGGCCCCTCCCGGGCAGCATGCGCGGCCAGCTGCAGCATCAAGGTGGACTTCCCAATGCCTGGGTCGCCGCCTAGCAGCATCAGGGCCCCAGGCACCATGCCGCCTCCCAGCACCCGATCCACTTCCGGAATGCCGGTGGCCATCCGCTGAACCTTGTCCGGCGCCACCTCCACCAGCCGCACGGGCTTGGCCGCGGCCACTCCCGGCCGGGCGGTGCGTTCCGGCGGCTCCACCGCCTCCTCCACCATGGTGTTGTAGCCCCCGCATCCGGGGCACCGACCCAGCCACCGCGGGCTCATGGTGCCGCACTCCTGACACGCGTAGCGGGTTCTCTGCGGTACTGCGATCACCCCCCGCTCCTCATTTCGCCACCGGCGGCCGCGGTCCTGCCCGCCAGCAGTCAGACGCACCGGGAGTCCCGGTGCGTCTCAGCCAGCGCGGGGTGCGATTTACTGGGCGGCGGGCTCGGGCACCTCCACCGCGGCGGCCGGCTCCAGCGGCCGAAAGACGATGTGGCCGTCCTCGGCATCCACCAGAATGCGGCCCTTGTCCTTGAAGCGGCCCGCCAGCAGCTCGTTCGCGAGCCCGTTTTCGACCAGCCGCTGTATCGCGCGCCGCAGCGGGCGCGCCCCGTAGGTGGGGTCGTTGCCCTCATCAGCAATCAGGCGCTTAGCTGCCTCGGTCACCTCCAGCCGGTACCCCTGCTCAGCCACCCGGTCCACCACTTCCTGCAGCATCAGGGACACGATTTCGGTCAGATGGTTGTCGGCCAAGCTGTGGAAGACGATGATGTCATCCACACGGTTCAGAAACTCCGGCCGAAACGTCTGCTTCACATCGGTCAGCAGCCGGTCCTTCATGTCTTCGTACTTGCGCTGGTCGCTGTCGCGCAGAAACCCGATGGCGCCGGTCTTCTTAATCATCTCGGCGCCCACGTTGGACGTCATGATAATCACGGTGTTGCGGAAGTCCACGGCCCGCCCTTTCGCTTCCGTCAGCCGACCTTCCTCCAGCACCTGCAGCAGGATGTTGAACACCTCGGGGTGGGCCTTCTCCACCTCGTCCAGCAGCACCACCGAGTATGGGTGACGGCGCACAGCCTCCGTGAGCTGGCCGCCTTCCTCGTAGCCCACGTATCCCGGCGGGGCCCCCATCAGGCGCGACACCGCGTGGCGCTCCATGTACTCCGACATGTCGATGGTCACCATCGCATCCTCATCGCCGAACAGAGCTGCCGCCAGCGCCTTGGCCAACTCGGACTTGCCAATCCCGGTGGGTCCCAGGAACAGGAACGAGCCAATCGGCCGGCGCGGGTTCTTGAGCCCCGCTCGCGCGCGCCGGATGGCTTGCGCGACCGCGCTCACCGCTTCGTCCTGGCCCACCACGCGCCGGTGCAGCTCCTCCTCCAGGTGCAGCAGGCGCTCGGACTCCTCCCCCGCCAACCGCTCGACCGGTATGCCGGTCCAGCTGGACACAATGTGGGCGATGTCGTCGGCCTCCACCTGGGTGGCCTCCTTGCCCTGCTCAGTGTGCCAGGCCTTCGTTTCCTGGCTCAGTTGGCTTCTGAGCTGCTGTTCCTCGTCTCGCATCTGGGCCGCCTTCTCAAACTCCTGGGCCTGCACCGCCGCTTCCTTTTCCTTGCGCAGGTCGTCCAGGCGCTCCTCCAGCCGCTTCAGGTCAGGCGGCGCCACATAGCTCTTCAGGCGCACCCGGGACGCCGCCTCGTCGATGAGGTCGATCGCCTTGTCGGGCAGGAACCGGTCGGACACGTAGCGGTCCGACAGCGACACCGCCGCCTTCAGCGCCGCGGGAGTGATTTTCACTCGGTGGTGCGCCTCGTAGCGGTCGCGCAGGCCATCCAGGATGGCCAGAGCCTCCTCGGCAGACGGCTCCTCCACCATGATGGGCTGAAATCGGCGCTCCAGCGCCGCGTCGCGCTCGATGTACTTCCGGTACTCATCGAGAGTGGTGGCCCCAATCGCCTGCAGCTCCCCGCGGGCCAGGGCTGGCTTTAAGATGTTGGCCGCATCAATGGCGCCTTCCGCAGCGCCCGCGCCCACAATCGTGTGCATCTCGTCGATGAACAGAATCACGTTTTTGGCCTCGCGGATTTCGTTCATCGCCCGCTTCAAGCGGTCTTCAAACTCTCCGCGGTACTTGGAGCCAGCCAGCATGGCGCCCAGATCCAGCGCCACCACGCGCCGGTCTTTTAGCACCTCGGGCACTTTGCCCTCCATGATGCGCTCCGCCAAGCCCTCGACCACAGCGGTTTTGCCCACCCCGGGCTCACCAATCAGGACCGGGTTGTTTTTGGTGCGCCGCGACAGGATTTGGATCACGCGCTCAATTTCCTGGTCGCGGCCAATGACTGGATCCAGCTTGTTGTCGCGGGCCATCTGGGTCAGATCGCGTCCGTACATGTCCAGCGTCGGGGTGCTGGCCGGCGCCGCTTCCCCGTTGGCTCCGCTGGCGGGACTGGCACCCGACAGGTGCACCAGCTGGTGCCGCACTTTGTTGAGGTCAGCGCCGGCCGCCAGCAGCACCTGTGCCGCCACGCCCTCGCCCTCGCGAATCAGGCCTAACAGCAGGTGCTCCGGCCCGATGTAGTTGTGGCCCAGTGCCTCCGCCTCTTCCCGGCCCAGCTCCAGCACCACTTTCTTGGCGCGCGGGGTAAACGCCACTTCTTCGTTGGGGCCAATGGCCGGGCCGCGCCCGGTTGCCTTCAGCACCTC
>JAJZWV010000089.1 GCA_021846505.1 Bacillota bacterium | reverse complement strand
GCGCGGGACGCAACCGAGAGTGAGCCCCCAACAAAGGGGGGCGAGGCAGCGCGATGGCATTGGTGCCCATGGTGGTCGAGGCGAGCCCGCGCGGCGAGCGGTCGTTTGATATCTACTCCCGTCTGCTGCGGGACCGGCTTCCTGAGTTGGACCGACGTGTCGGGGCTGATGCCTGAAGGCTGGCAGCACCAAGATCTGCTGTATTATCTGCCATTGAGCCCGCTGCGGGCGATTCCGACGGCTGAGAGACTGGAGTACGGCGGGCTATCTCATGAAAGCGGCCGGCAGGCCGACGGCCCTTTGACCATCTTCCGTGAGGAAGGCGGGCCGATGCAGGCGAAAGGCCCTCAGCCTGTCATGGATGGGGCCCTTGCGGACAACATGCTGGGCGCATTCAATCTGATGCAGGGCGGAGACGGCGCTCCCGCGTCGATGCTCAGCACTCATTGGGCTGGGGCGGTCTGGACTTGGCGCGTATACGGCAGACGGTTCTACGACGGGGATCCCCGCTGGTCTCGCATGCCGGAGCGGCCGGATCCCAGTCCGGTGCTGGGACCGTGGGGAAAACTGGCGGCCGCCCTCGAGGATCTTCAGAGCGACCCACAGCGGTTCAGCGCGTTTAAGCGGTCGCGGCGCCGGAAGTTGCCGCTCGCCGAGGACCTCCCGGTGAAAACGGGTGGCGCCCTTGACGCCGAGCCTCGGTGCAGCGATGATTCTCTGATGAAGCGCATAACCATCAGCCTCCCCGAAGAGTTGGCGGCCACATTGGGGCGCGAGGCACGACGGCGGCACGCTCCCCTGTCGGAAGTGGTTCGCGAGGCCTTGGCGTCTCGATTCGAAGCGGCCCACGAGAGCGGGGGCCCGCTCCCGTTTGCCAATTTGGGGAGCAGTGGCTTAACGGACACGGCCCGCCGCATCGAGGAAATTCTTGCACGAGAATGGGTGCCGCCCGACTCGCGAAAGAACCCCACATGATCTGCGTGGTGGACAGTGGGCCCCTGTACGCGGTGGCGGACCGGGATGATGCGGACCACGAGGCGTCGCTGGCAGCGCTGTCGGCGACTCAACGTACCCTGGTCATTCCCGCATTGGTGGTGGCCGAAGTGTCCTACCTAATCGGGACCCGGCTGGGACCCCATGCGGAGTCTCGATTCATCGCCGCGCTGGCACGGTATGAGGTCGAGGCCCCCCTCGCCGAGGAGTGGGCGAGGATTTCTCAGCTGGTGGAGAAGTACGGCGACTTGCCCCTGGGCGCGACGGACGCATCCGTCGTGGCCCTGGCGGAGCGGCTCAACACCTCGTGGATTGCTACCCTAGACGCCCGCCACTTCCGGGTTGTGCGGCCGATGCACTGTGCCGCGTTTGATTTGGTGCCGTGATAGGGATCTTGGGGACCGCTCAGGGTGCTGAAGCGTCGGCCGCTGGCTCCACGACGGCCGCCAGAAGCCAGGGGCTGGCTTGGATGGCGGTGCGCTGAAGGTGGTGCCAGACGCTGCGCATGCCGCCCCCCGCGCGCCCTGGGCCCCCCATGCACCAGCATGGGCAGCGGTGACCCGTGGCCCGTGGACTCACTCGCGGCCTCGCGGTCCAGCACCAAGAGCCGCCCATGCCGCGGTGCCAAGCCCCGCACCACGGTGCGGGCAAATGGCGCATCGGCCGTGACCACCGAGCCGGCGAGGCTGCCGCGCCCGCGGGCGGCCACCTCGATGGCGTGCGCGGCATCCCGATAGCCCATCACGGTGCTGACCGGCCCAAACGCCTCCATGGTGTGAGGCTCGGGCCGGTCGGCGTCGGCCGTGAGCGGCAGTGGGGCCATAAAGGCGCCCCGCTCCGCATCCGCGCCGGCCACGGTGACGTGATCCGGGGCGCCCACCCCCAGCGAGCCGGCTACTCTCAGTGCGAAAACGTCGCGGCGCACCTCCTCCCGCTGCGCCTGGCTCACCAGCGGCCTCATCGCAGTGAGCGGTTCACCTCGTTCAACATCATTCGCGCTGTGCAGGAGTCTTGCCCATCCTAGCATGACCCTGTGCCGCGCCGAAGTGTCTCGGGGGTGTCTCCCTGCGCCCGCGTGCGAGACATAACCCCCACGGAACCGATGCCATGAGGATGAGAAGGAGGGGGCGCGATGGCTTTGGTGCCCATGGTGGTCGAGGCGAGCCCTCGCGGCGAGCGGTCGTTTGACATCTACTCCCGCCTGCTGCGGGACCGGATTGTGTGTGTCACCGGCGCGATTGACGACGACCTGGCGGGCGTGGTGGTGGCGCAGCTGCTGTTTTTGGAAAGCGAAGACCCAGACCGGGACGTGAGTGTCTACATCAACTCGCCCGGGGGGTCTACAACCGCAGGGCTCGCAATTTACGACACCATGCAGTACATTCGCCCGGTCGTCGCCACGGTGGGCATTGGGCTCGCCGCCAGCATGGGGTCGGTGCTGCTGGCGGCGGGCGCGCCCGGCCGGCGCACGGCGCTGGCCAACAGCCGCATCATGGTGCATCAGCCGTGGGCGCCCAACCAGCTGGGGGGCAATGCCACCGACTTGGCGATTCACGTCCAAGAGCTGGCGGCGCAGCGCGAGCAGCTGGCGCGGCTGTACGCCCGCCACACCGGGCGCCCATTACGCGACCTGCTGCTCGCCATGGAGCATGACCGCTGGCTCAGCCCCGAGGAGGCGCACGACTTTGGGCTGGTGGACCAGGTCATGAGCGCCCGCAGCGGTACACTGGAAGAGCCAGATCAGGGTTCGGGGCCATCGGAACCGCCGGCTCTGCCGGCCGATCCCGGTCCCGGGCGTGAGAGGAGTGACTGACGTGTGGACGGCAGGCAGCTCGGCCCTGAAAATTCCCGCGGCGCCCGGCGGCCGCCCCCTAGCGGGCTGGCCGCCCCGCATGATGGCGGGCCGTGTCCAGGTCGCCAGCAGGCATGCGCTGCCTGGCGGGGATGGAGACGAGGAGGCGCTGCGCTTTCTGGCGGCATATCGAGGCCTGGTGGAATCCGAAGTGCAGCGCTACGCCCGGCGGGGCGGAGACCGGGAGGAGCTTGGCGGCGAGGCCTGGCTTGCCCTGTGGGAAGCGCGCCAGTTGCACCGGGCGGGCCACCACCACACGGACTTGGCCCACTACGCCCGAAATCACGTGCATCGGCGGGTGCGCCAGGCCTACCTGGCCGACCTGCAGCGCCGCGTGCAGCAGCCAGCGGGCCTGCCCGCGGATCTTGCCGCACCGGGCGACCCTCTCAGACAGGTGGACGACTGGATGGACGTCGAGAGCGCGTGGCAGGCGCTGGCTCCCGGGGACCAATCGGTCCTGGCCGCCTGGCTGGCGGGGGAAGCGCGTCGCGGACCCGGAACCCCCGGAGCCCTAAAGAAGCGGCGCCAGCGCGCACAAGCACGGCTCCGCCGCGCGCTCAAGGGGCCGGCGCCCAACGGGGCGTGCCCCAAGGGGACTGGGCCGCCGTCACAGTCGAATCTAGTGAAGTCTTAAGAATCCTCACGGCTTCCCGCGCCCTTCTGCTGGCAGCGGCGCATGGTATGAGGGAGGACGGGCGGTAGTTGCATCCGCCCCTCCAGGAAAAGCTAATGGAGGCCTTGCGCGATTTGGCGGCATCGTGGCCCTGCACCATCGTGCTCGCCCCCCTCCCTTTGGAATGGGCGAGGACGGCTCAGCTGGTCGAGCAGTACGGCGACTGGGCGCTGGCCGCCACGGACGCATCCGCCGCGGCGTGGCGGAGCGGCTCAGCACTTCCTGGATTGCCCCCTTGGACGCCCGGCACTTTCGCGTCATGCAACCGATGCGTGTGCCGCGTTCAATTGGGTTCCGCCATCAGGGTGCTGGAGGGTCGGCCGATGTGCCCACGACGGCGGCCAGGAGCTGGGGGCTGGCTTGGAGGGCCGTGCGCTGGAGGTGGCGCAAGACGCTGCGCATGCCGCCCAGCTCCTCGCCGCCGCCCGCGCGCCCCGGGCCGCCATGCACCAGCATGGGCAGCGGCGACCCGTGGCCCGTGGACTCCGTCGCGGCCTCGCGATCCAACACCAGGAGCCGCCCATGCCAGGGCGCCAAGCCCCGCACCACGGTGCGGGCAAATGGGGCATCGGCCGTGACCACCGAGGCGGCCAGGCTGCCGCGCCCGCGGGCCGCGACCTCGATGGCATGCGCGGCGCCCCGATAGCCCATCACGGTGCTGACGGGCCCAAACGCCTCGATGGTGTGGGGCTCTGGCCGGTCGGCGTCAGCGGTGAGCAGCAGCGGGGATAAAAAGGCGCCCCGCTCCCCATCGGCGCCGGCCACCGCGGCGTGGTCCGGGTCGCCCACCACCAGCGAGCCGGCGGCCCTAAGTGCCGCAACTTGGCGGCGCACCTCCTCCCGCTGCGCCTGGCTCACCAGCGGGCCCATGGTGGTGGCTGGGTCGGCCGGATCTCCTACGACCACCTCCGCCAAGCGTGCGCGCACTGCCTCCACGACGGCCTCCACCTGGTGCGAGGGCACCAGCGCCCGCCGGATGGCGGTGCACTTCTGGCCCGCCTTGGCCGTCATCTCCGCCACCAGCTGTGCGACGTACAGGTCAAACTCGGGGGTGCCGGGGGTGGCGTCGGGTCCGAGAATCGAGCAGTTGAGCGAGTCGGTCTCGGCCTGAAAGCGCGCGCCGGGGCTGTGGGCGGCGAGCGCAGCGGCCAGCTGGCGCGCCGTGGCCGCCGAGCCGGTAAAAGCCACCGCGTCCTGCTCGCCCAGGTGCTCCCAGAGGCCGGACCCCCGGCCGCACACCAGCTGCAGGGCGCCGTCCGGCAGCACGTTGGCTTCCAGCAGAAGCTCCATCAACTTGACGGTGATAAAGGCCGTGGCGGTGGCCGGCTTGATAATCGTGGGGAGGCCGGCCAGCAGGGCCGGCGCCAGCTTCTCCAAAGGACCCCACACGGGGAAGTTGAAGGCGTTGATTTGGATGGCCACGCCAGGGCGGCTGGCGAGCAGATGCTGGCCCACAAAATGGCCCGCCCGCCCCAGCGGCTCGACGTCGCCTTCCACCAGCACGGTGTCATCGGGCAGATCGCGGACCGCGCGGCTGGCATAGCTCAGCAGCACCCCGATGCCGCCGTCCACGTCCATGCGCGCATCGGCCACGGTCGCGCCAGCATGGTGGGACAGGTCGTAAAGCTCAGGCCGGTGCCCGCGGAGAAACTGCGCTAGTGCCTTCAAGAGGCTCGCACGCTCATGAAACGTCAGGGACCGCAGCGCCGGGCCACCCTGGCTCCGCGCGTGCGCCAGGGCCGCCGGCACGTCAATGCCGTCGGACGACGCCCGGGCCAACTCGGCACCGGTCACCGCGTCATAGAGGGGCTGTCCCTCCCCTTGGGGCTCCATCCACTGCCCGCCCACAAAGCTTCGCAGTATCATGCGCTAGCACCTCCATCGCTTGTGCTGCGGCCCGCCCTCGGCTCGCGCTGGCCACCTCTCGGGATCGAGTCTACCGCGTTTCTGCCTGGCAAGGTTCCGCGGGCGCGCGCCCGCACCCCCCAGATCCTGCATGCGCCGCGTGGGGCCATGCCCGGTGCGCTATTGTGTCGAGGGGAACCGGCGCTTGCGGTGTGATCGCTAAGCCGGCGGCCGGTCCTGATGCCATGCGAAGAGGAGGGCTTCCCGATGAAGTATCGGCGCCTCGGGGCCAGTGGGCTCAATGTTTCAGTGGTGGGACTGGGCACCAACGCGTTTGGGAGCCGCGCTTCCGCCGACGCGACCCGCGACGTGCTGGCGGCGGCTCTCGATGAGGGCATTACCCTGATTGACACGGCGGACGTTTACAGCGGTGGGCGCTCGGAGGAGCTCATTGGCGAGCTGTTAGAAGATCGGCGCCATGACGTTTTGCTGGCCACCAAGGGCGGAATGTCGACAGGCAGCGGACCCAACGACCGCGGCACCGGGCGCCTGCACCTCATCCGGCAGGTGGAGCAGAGCCTCCGGCGGCTGAAGACCGACTACATAGACCTGTACCAAGTGCACACCTTTGACTCCGAGACCCCGCTGGAAGAGACACTGGCTGCGCTTGATGACTTGGTGCATGCCGGCAAGGTGCGCTACATTGGCGCCTCAAACTACCGGGCGTGGGAGCTGATGAAGGCGCTGGCGGTGTCCAGCCGGTTGAACCTCGCCCGATTCATCAGCGTGCAGCCGTCCTACTCGCTGGCGGATAGGGTGCCGGAAGCCGAGCTGGTTCCCTGCTGCCTGGATCAAGGTGTGGGCCTCATTGCTTACTTTCCGCTGGCCGGCGGCGTGCTGACGGGGAAGTATCGCGCCGGGGAAGCGCCGCCGGCGGACTCGCGGGCGGTCACCGCACCGCGCTTTGCCGAGCGGCTGAAGGATAGCGCCCGCATGGATCTGTCGGCGGGCGTGGCAGCGCTGGCGGCCGAGCTGTCGGTGACCCCGTCGCAGCTGGCGCTGGCTTGGCTGATTCACCAGCCGGTCGTGGGCAGCGCCATTGCGGGCGCCACGCGGGCGGAGCAAGTTCGCGACAATGCGGGCGCCGTGAACGTGCCGTGGACGGACGAGATCGCCGCCCGGCTTGGCGAGCTGTCGGCGCCGTTCGCCGTGGCGCGATTTTCCGAAGTCCGGCTGTAGGCCGCAGGAAGGCGTGTCTAGCCGCACCCCGGCGCCGGGGTGCGGCTCGGTGTGCCGCCAGCAGTCGGTGAAACTTTCCTGCCCGGGGACGCGTCTTGCCCTGAGAGCCGCCTGGTAATACTGAATGGGCTATGTATTGGAGAGTGATGCATGAGAAGATGCCGCCGAAATTCCAGGAGATTTCCTGGGACCTCGACAGGAAATAGCGCAGGTGTGCCGAATCGGGACCAAATAGCCGATGCGTGAGGGAGCGAGTGCCAACATGGAAGAGCCAGCCATCAAAGTGGCGGGGGTGACGAAGCGCTACCGCCAGGTGCTGGCGGTTGACAGCGTCTCCTTCGAGGTGGCCCGCGGTGAGATTTTGGGGTTGCTCGGGCCGAACGGTGCCGGCAAAACCACCACGATGCGCATGATTTTAGGACTGGTGGCGCCGCAGCAGGGCGATGTGCTCATTCACGGGCACTCGATTCGGCGCGAGAGGGAGCTTGCCCTGGCTCCCGTGGGCACCATCATTGAGGAGGCGCGCTTTTACCCCTATTTGACGGGCGTGCAAAATCTTCAGCAGGTGGCGCGGCTCAGGGCACTGCCGGCGAGCCCGGCCGCGGTGCTGGACGTGCTGGACACCGTGGGGCTCAAGGACGCCGGGCGGCGGCGGGTGCGGGGGTACTCGCTCGGCATGCGCCAGCGCCTGGCGCTGGCGCTGGCGCTGCTGCAGTCGCCTTCCGTGCTGATTTTGGATGAACCCATGAACGGGCTGGACCCGGTGGCCATCAAGGATCTGCGCGACCGGCTTCTGGCCATGCGGGCCAGCGGGGTGACCATCATTTTATCCAGCCACCTTTTGGGCGAAGTGGAGCAGCTGTGTGACCGCGTCGTCCTGATTGATCGCGGCCGGGTTATTGGCCAAGACAGCTTGGTGCATCAAAGCACGGATCGGGTCGAGCTGCGCGTGCGGCTTGGGGCCGGTGCCGCGCGCGGTGCCGAAGTGCTGGCGCCGCTCTCGCCGGCGGCGTTTGCCGAAGCCGGCGATGCGATTGTGCCGCTGCTGCCGCCGGAGCAGGTGCCGGAGGCGGTGCGGCTGTTGGTGGGCGCGGGGCTCGATGTGTTTGGCGTCACGGCCGAGCGTCCCACCTTGGAGCAGCGGTACTTGGAAATGACGGCCGGGGCGGCCGCCCCGGCTTTAGTGGCGCGCGAAGGAGCGGGAGCATAATGGCGGATCGCCGTCCCACCACGGAACTCAAGGCGCCCTTAGGAGCCGTGGTGAAGAATGAATGGGTGAAGCTTTGGGCGCGCAAGCGCTGGGTGCTGGTGCTGGGCGTCTTGGCAATGGTGGTGGTGGGCACGCTGTTTGCGTACAACAGCATGGCCCAGCTGGCGCAGTCCAACCAGGCGGAAGCCTCCGCCCTGCAGTCCAGCATCAGCCAGGCGAAGGCTCAGGCGGCCCAAGCCACCGGCAAGGCGCGCCAGCAGGCGCAGCTGCAGCTGGTGCAGATGCAGCAGCAGCTGACCCA
>JAJZWV010000040.1 GCA_021846505.1 Bacillota bacterium | reverse complement strand
CGTCACGATGGATACGGCCGGGTCGGCATCGAGCATCCAGCGCACGAAGTTGGATCCGATGAAGCCCGCGCCGCCTGTCACCACGATGCGCACTCCGCGCCTCCTCCCAGCCTGCGGCCAGACCCGCGTCAGCGCGGGCGAGTTGTCCAGTCAAACCCGATGGTGGGGTCATCCCACGCCAGCCGAAACTCATCCGGCGCCTCCGGCCGGTACGATTCGGTGGTGAAGTATAAGATTTGCGCCGGCGTGGCGCCCAGCACCCGATACCCATGGGCCACGCCTTTGGGAATCACCAGGAGGCCGGGGTGGTGCTCGCCCAGGTAAAACACGTTGGTGGCGCCCCGGGTGGGCGACTCGGGCCGCAGATCGTGCAGCACCGCCTGCGCGTCGCCGACAGGAAAGAACCACAGGTCATCCTGCCGCTGGTGATAGTGAAACGCTTTGATGACCCCGGGATACGACAGCGACAGCGAGGCTTGTCCAAAGCGCGACAAGAGGCCCTCATCGTCGCGCAGCACCTCTTCAAAAAACCCGCGGTCGTCTGGATGGCGCACCAGCGGCTTCCACACCACCCCTAAAATCCGAGCGTCAGCCACTACAGCACCTCCACTAAGCAGTGATCGCCTGTGACCAGCGTGATGGCGCGCGGCGCTGCTCGGCGCCGGGTCACGCGCGTGCCTTGGCCCAACAGGCTGCCGTCGATGCGGCCCGGCACGTCCTCCAGCACCGCCTCGGCCAGCACGATGCTGTTTTCGATTTCGGTGTGCACCACCCGCACTCCACCGCCCAGGCTGGTGAACGGTCCGATGAACGAGTCTTCCACAATGGTGCCGGGCCCCAGCACCACCGGCCCGCGCAGGGTCGACCGCCGCACGACCACCCCGGCATGGAGCGCCACGCGGCCGCTGACCTGGCTTTCCGCATCGACCGAAGCATTGGCTGCCCTCAGTGGCTCTAAGTCTTCCAGCACTAGCCGGTTGGCCTCCAGCAAGTCCTCGGGCTTGCCGGTGTCCTTCCACCAGCCGTCCACCTGCTCGGCATGGACCGTGCGGCCGCGGTCCAAAAGCCCCTGCAGCGCGTCGGTGATTTCCAGCTCGCCGCGGGCTGACGGGGACAGCCCATCGACCACGTCGAAAATGGCGGGGCGAAACAGATACACACCCACCAGCGCCAGGTTGGATGGCGGGATGGCGGGCTTTTCCACCAGACGGACCACGCCGCCGGTGCGCTCGTCGACAACCGCCACGCCAAATTGCTCCGGGTGCGGCACGGCGGTCAGCATAATGCCCGCATCCCAGTCCGACTCCAGAAAGCGCTGGGCAAAGTGGGCCACCCCGCCCTTTAAGAGATTGTCGCCCAGATACATGAGAAACGGGTGCCCATCCAAAAATGGCGCGGCGGTGGCCACCGCGTGCGCCAGACCCAGGGGCGCCGCCTGGGGAATGTAGGTGATGCGGCACCCGAGCGCCCGCCCGTCGCCCACCGCCGCCTCAATTTCGCGGGCGGTGTCGCCCACCACCACGCCGACGTCCGTGATGCCGGCCGCCACCAGCGCTTCGATGGCGTAAAACAGAATCGGCTGGTTGGCCACGGGCAGCAGCTGCTTGGAGCGGGTGTAGGTGAGGGGGCGCAGGCGAGACCCAGTCCCACCTGCCAGCACCAAGCCTTTCAGGGCTTCGCCTGCGTTGGCCACTAACATCCCCCCTGCGCACGGCGGCGGGCATGTGCCACGCCTGCTGTGTCATAAGCGCCAGAACCTGCCGCCGCCTCATCGGCTCAGTGTGACATCGGCGGGGGTTCTGGTAAAGCGGGAGCCTTTGTCGAGTTGGCGCGCTGCCGCTCTCCTGGGCGGCATGGGGGTGCGCGGGCCGCGCGCGGCGGCCACGAGCTCTCAGCCACTCCGTGCCGCCGAGAGCAGTGACTGTCCTTGGGCCGCACGATGAGGGTGCCGCTGGGACTCGGGATGGTCGACTAGGTGCACCACGGCGGTTCCCCGGAGATTCCTAGCGCGGCCGTCGAGGGCGCGAAGGCGCCGGTCGAGGTTGCCCGCCTCCGGGAACCCGCGTTGGCTGGCGGGGAAGTGCCGGGTGAGCGCCTCACACCCGCTTCAACACCAGCACCGCGTTGTGTCCTCCGAATCCGAACGCGTTAGACAGGCCGATTTGGACCGGAACCTGCCGGGCCAGGCGGGGAACATAATCCAAATCGCACGCCGGATCAGGATGGTCGAGGTTGATCGTCGGGGGGACCGTGCCCGCTTCCAGGGTTTTGACCAGCGCTACCGCTGCAATGCCGCCGGCGGCGCCGAACGCGTGGCCAATCATCGACTTGTTGGCGCTGATGGCCAGGTGGCCGGCGTGCGAGCCAAACGCCAGCTTGATCCCTCGTGTCTCCGACAAATCTCCCATCGGGGTGGCGGTCGCGTGCGCGCTGATGTACTGGACCGCGTCCGCGCTGACCCGCGCATCGTGCAGGGCCGCCCCCATGGCGGCGGCGGCGCCGGCGCCTTCGGGATCCGTGGCCACCATGTGGTAGGCATCTGCCGACGTGCCGTACCCAATAATCTCGGCCCGAATGGACGCGCCTCGCCGCTGGGCGTGCTCCCAGGTTTCTAGGGCGACGACCCCCGCGCCCTCTGCGACGACAAAGCCGTCGCGGGTGGCATCGAACGGTCGACTCGCGCGCGCCGGTTGGTCCGTGTGTGGGGACAGCACCTTGGCGTTCGCAAAGGCGGCGTACGTCAGGTCGGTCATGGCGGCTTCTGTTCCGCCCGCCAGCACCACATCGGCTTGGCCCCGCTGCAGCAAGCGAAACGCTTCCCCTATGGCATTGTTGCCCGTCGCGCACGCCGTTACCGGTGCGAGGCACGGCCCTTTCAGCCCAAAGTGAATGCTCACCTGGGCAGCGGCCATATTGGGGATCATCATCGGCACCATGGTGGGGCTGACCCGGCGTGGGCCTCGAGCCAACAGCGCCTGGTGGTTTTCCAGGAGCGTGTGGATCCCGCCAATGCCACTGCCAATGTACACCCCGATTCGCTCGGGGCGTTCGCCGCCGAGCCGGAGTCCGGCATCTTCGATGGCTTGGTGCGCCGCCACCACAGCAAACTGGCAAAACCGGTCCATGCGGCGGGGGGCTTTGCCCAATACCGATTCCGGATGAAAATTGTGGACCGCGCCGCCTATTTGCGCCAGGCCTTCTCCCGATTCGCCCTGCAGGCGGGTGACCCCGGAGCGCCCGGCGACCAGACCGTCCCAGAAGTCCGCCACCGTGTTGCCCAGTGGGCTGACGACGCCCAATCCGGTGACGGCGACTCGCGTCATGGCGCTCATCTCCTCCCGCGGGCCGCTCATCGCCCCGCTGCCTTCCGCCCGCGCAGCGTCATGCAGGTGCTGCTCGCACGAGCCACCAAGTGGTGGCCGTCATCCCACACGTCGCACTCGGCCAGCCCTACTGTGCGGCCTGACCGCACTACCGTGCCGACGGCGGTCAGCTGAGCCCGCCACACGGGTTTCAAAAAGTTGATCTTGAGTTCGAGGGTGGTAAATGTTTCGCCCTCGTGGAGGGTGGCGGCGTAGGCGCTGCCCATCGCCGCATCGGCGAGGTCGCACAATATTCCCCCATGCAGGGTGCCCATGGGATTGTGATGAACGTCTCCCGCCGCCAACGTGAACACCGCCCGGCCAGGCGCGATCTCTGCAAGGCGAAATCCAATTAACTGGGCGATGGGGGGAGCGGAGCCGGGCGATTCACGGAATCGCTGCATTTGGGTCAGCCACGACGTCATCGGATGTGATCTCCTCCTTAGGACTTTAGGACTTTAGGACTTTAGGACTTTAGGACTTGCGCGCGATGATGGTGGCGGCGGCCATGCCGTGCAAGGTGCAGAGCGTCGTCAGCCCATAGTGGGCGTTCCGCCGCTCCATCTTGTGTAGCAGAGTGGTCACGAGGCGGGTGCCCTTGGCCCCAAGGGGGTGACCCAGGGCAATCGCGCCCCGTTGGCGCTGACCCGGCTCGCGTCGGGGCGAAGATCCCGCGCGCGGGCCAGCGCGGCGGATGCAAACGCCGCATACGTCGAACAGATCGATCGCGACCTGAGGCAGCGGGGCCATTGGCTCGCCTGACGCGGTTGGTGGCGTTTCGTCACCCTCCACGGGGTCCCACGCTGCCGCAGGAGCGTGGATGGGAGCCGTCTCTCAGGCAGTGCGCCTGTCCGACTGCGTCTCGAGCGATTGTGATGGCTCTCCCACCCGCAGGCGTCAAGGTTGCGCCGCGTCGGGCCCCACTGCTGAGCGATCCGCTCCGCGGCGACGCTTGGGGGCACCATGTCGTACTCGGCGGCCAGGCTCACGGGGGCGGGGGCAGGGGCACCTTCGATGGACATCCGGCTCATGCTTTCCCTGCCGGCTGCCATCACCATGTCACTCCTGCCGGCTATGATGGCATGCGCCCCTTGATTCAAGGCCTCCAGGCTGGATCCGCAGGCGCGATTGATCGCCCCACCTACCTCCACGGCGAACCCGGCTAAGAGGGCCGCCAACCTTCCCAGATTGCCGCCCTGCTCCCCGATCTGCGTGACGCACCCCCGTGTGGCGTCGCCGATGAGGTCGGGCTCCACCAGGGCCTGCAGAACCAGCGCCATGAGCTTGTCGAGCGGCAGGGTGCTCAAGGATCCGTTCTTCTTTCTCATCGGCGAGCGCACGCCGTCAATCCGGACCGCGCCGCGCCGAGACCCTACCGTCACGGTTCGGGTCACCTCACTTTCGCCGTCATTTTGAGACCGATCGGTCCTTTTGGGACGCAAAAAAAATTACGTGGCCAAGCCCAACTCGGCTGACCAGCATGACGCCAGATGCTGGACCGCCTGGGTCAGCGGGGTCGCGTCGTCATATAACTTGCTCAGCATCAGGGCGCCTTCGAGCGTCGCGATAAACACGGCCGCCACCTCCGCACTGTCTGCGCTGGCGGAAACTTCACCCGCACGCTGGCCGTCCTCCACCACGCCGCGGACCATCTGCAGCAGGTCGTCCATAGCCCGGCGCGCTTGAACCTTGAGCGAAGGATAAGCGTCGTCCGCCTCAATCGCCGCGTTCATGATGGGGCATCCGCCGGGTGAGAGGTGCCCGGCGGCAAGCTGCTGAAATACGCCCGCAATCGCCAGCAGGTGCTCCCAGCAGCCATGCTTTCCGCGGAGGGCCTCCTGGTATGCACGCGCCATGGTGCTCACCGCGTGGCTGAAGGATGCCAACATAAGGTCTTCCTTGCTTTCGAAGTGATTGTAAATTCCCCCCTTCTGGAATCCCGTCTCGCGCATGACGTCCCCAATTGACGAAGAGAGGTAGCCCTGGCGGTTGAACAGAGCTGAGGCCTTGCCCACGATGAGGGCCTTGCTTTGCTTCCCCTTGCTGGCGGCCATGCTCTGTCCCCCTCGCTCGGCACCTCAGATCCCCCGGGTGGAGTTCGCGTCTCGTTGATGAGACCGATCGGTCTCTTTTTTAGTCTACCACTTCCGCCTCAGCCTGGGCAACTCTACCCACTGGGGCGTGAGCGCCGACGGCGACCCGCGGCGTGCGGAGGAACCTCCCGGCCGTCGCGGATGGGGATGACCGCGCTTCATGGACCGGCCTAGCCTGACTGATCCCGCGCCCGCACCCTGCCCGCCAAGAGCCGGGGCCGCGTGGGTTGCGCGGCGCCCGACGGCGCGATGTGACGCTGGGGGTGGGGCGTGCCGCCTGAAAACTGGCGGCGGGCAGGGCGCGGACATGAGCCCGGGTGCGGTCCCAGCGGCCGCAGACCGCCTCCCCGAGCTTGGTGCTAAGCACAGAGCACCGCGACGCCGCCCCGCGCGGCCACGCACTCTCTCGCCGCAGCCCTCCCATCTGCGGGTCGCAGCGGCCTAGAATGCCCAGCCTGGTTGACAGCTGGCGCCCCGACTCTTACAATGCGTATCGCTGAAAGTTCGTGAGGTGAATTGTTGTGAGCGGCGATGATGGACGGCGTGACAAGCTTCTGGCCGAGGTGGAGTCCCTGTTTCTGCAAATTGGGCGAATGGCCGGGAGCGTGCACCATGGCCCAGCCGCCGCATCGGGGTTCACGCCGACCCAGTTCATGATGCTGGTGTGGCTCGCGAAGCGCGAGGGCGCCGCGCCCATGAGCGAGCTGGCGGAAGCCATGGGCATCAGCATGGCGGGGGCCACCGGCGTGGTGGACCGCTTGGTGAACGCCGGCGCCGTGGTGCGGGACCGCAACGAGGACGACCGGCGGCAGGTGCTGGTCGGGCTGACGGAGCGTGGGCGCGAGCGCATCGAATGGGCGCGCCACCAAGCGTTTCTGCGATTTCGCCGCCTGACGGAGCCTATTCCCGCAGCGGACTTAGAAGCGCTGACCAGGATTCTCGCCGTCATTTTGGACAGTGTGCGGCAGGAGCCCGACGGCGGGCCGCGCGCCGAGTGACCGGAGCCTTCGGGCTGCGGACCTGATCGCCTGCGGCACCGCTGCGGAGCCACCCGATGCCAATCAACCTGGTGAGGCGCAACAAAGGGAGCGAGGTGCGCGTGCGTACTGGAGGGGACGGCTTCGCCGCGATGCGGATCATCGGCGTGGCAGAGGCGCTAACGGCGGGCGCGGTGGGATGGTGGCTCCGCCAGGCCCTGCCGGCCGCAGATCGCGGCTGGTCGTGGGGACTGTGGGGAGCCGGGCTGGCGGCGCTCCTGCTGTCGCTGGCGCTGACGCGCCCGCGGCGCTCGGAGGCAGCTCCCAGCCCAGCCGCCAAGGCGGCCGCACTGCCAGCGGCTCTGGCTGCGGCGCCGCTTCCACCGGAGGTGGCGGGCTGGCGGCGCGGATGGCTTGCGGCACATTTGGAGGTTGGGGCGTGCCAAGCTGAAGTGCGGCAGGTGCAGGCAGCCGAGGCGGTTCTGGCCCACGAGTCCGTCAGCGCCGAGCGCCTGGTGGATGCGCATCTGCTGCGCGACGGGTATCGGGCGTGGGCGAGGGGAGAGCCTGCCCAAGACGTGTCGGCCTGCCGGGGACTGCTGACGCCGGAGGCTATCGAGCGGCGCCGGCAGGCCCTGGACCAGGAGGCCGAGCGGCTGGAGGCGGCGTGGGTGGCCTGGCGGGAAGCCCCCATTACCCCAGCAGACGCGCCTGCCGACCGCCTGCGCGCGGCTGAGCAGCGCGAGGAGCGGCTCTTGGCCCTGCTGCGGCAGGCGGAGGAGCTGGCCCTGCTGCGGGCGGGATACGGCGCGCTGGCGGAGAGCGAAGCGCCCGGCCCCGCGGCGGTGAGGGCCCAGGCGTCCGACCCGTGTCCAGGAGAGGTGGACTGACGTGCGGCAGCGGTGGGGTGTGGCGCTGATTGCGGGGGCCACCGCGGCGGCCCTTTCGGCCACCGCGCTGTGGTTTCAGTATCAGCAGCAGCATTTCGTGAGCAGCTCCTACGCATTTGTCACCGCGCCCAGCACATGGGTCAAGGCCAGCCAGTGGGAGCACGTGCTGTCCGTCGGCGTGGGGTTGGGCGAGTGGGTCCACCGCGGGGAGGTGCTGATGACCGTGGCGACCGCGGCGGGCCAGCATTTGTCCGTGCAGGCGCCGGTAAGCGGCCGCGTAGGCTCCCTGGTGGCGAGCCCCGGCGCCGAAGTGGCCGCGCGCGCTCCCTTGATGGCGCTGGTGCGCACCGGCGAGGCGGCTGTGGAAGTCGAGCTGCCTGAAAGCGAGACGCAGCACGTGCGGCGCGGCGAGCGGGTAGATCTCACGCTGGCAGCGTACCCGGGGCGGACCTGGCATGGGCGGGTGGCCCGCCTGGGGCGGGCCACGCTCGCCGCGTCAGCTCCCCCGCTGCCCGCCCGGGGCTTTTCGCCGCAAACCGAGTGGGTGCCGGTGTGGGTGACGCTCCCCCCGGCGCCCAAAGGAGTGAGCTTTCTCCCCGGTGAGTCGGCGGCAGCGCAGATCCACGTGTAAGGGTTGCGCGGGGGCCCGGAAGCGGCGCAGCCCCGCGAGCGAGGAGGTGAGGCCATGGCAGCCGCCGCAGCGGTGCCGCAGTCGGGGGAGGGCGCCACCCTGAGCAAGGGATGGGGGCTGGCGCTGTTCGTCGTCGTGATTGGGGCGTTCATGAGCATCCTGGACAGCTCCATCGTCAACATTGCCATCCCGACGATCGAGAACGTGTTCAACGTCAACACCCAAGGGGCGGAGTGGGTCGTGACGATTTACATCTTGGCGCTGGGCGTGGTGGTGCCCATCTCCAGCTGGCTGGGCGACAAGTACGGGCTGAAGCAGATCTATCTGTTTTCGCTGATGGTGTTCACCGCGGGATCGGCGCTGTGCGGGGCGTCCTGGAGCGTGGGCGTGCTGTCAGGGTTTCGCGTCCTGCAGGCGCTGGGCGGCGGGCTGATTATGCCCACCACCATGTCGCTGGTGTACCGCATGGTGCCCCGCGACCGCATCGGGACAGCCATGGGCTTTTGGGGCTTGGCGCTCATCATGGCGCCGGCGATTGGGCCGACGCTGGGCGGCTACCTGGTGCAGTACGTTGACTGGCGCCTGATTTTCTATGTGAACGTGCCCATTGGCATCATCGGGGTGCTGCTGGCGATGCGATACCTGCCCAACATCCCCGGCCACCCGGTGGGGCGGCTGGACTGGGCGGGCATGGCCACCGCGGCTGCCGGGCTGTTTGGCATTTTGCTGGCGCTGTCGGAGGGTCAGACGTGGGGCTGGACCTCGGAAGGCATCCTGCTGCTGCTGATTGCCTCCGTCGGGTTTATGGTGCTGTTTGTGTATCTGCAGCTGACGGGGCGCGAGCCGCTTTTGGACCTGCGCGTGTTTCGGTACGGGTCCTACGCCTTGACCAATATTTTGTCCATGGTGGTCATGGTGGGCATGTATGCCGGGGTGTTTTACGTGCCGCTGTTTCTGCAGACGGTGTCGGGCTACGGCGCGATGGAGACCGGGCTCATCATGATGCCGGCCGCGCTGGTGACCGCCATCTTCATGCCGCTGGCGGGCCGCCTCTACGACCGCGTGGGGGCGCGCTGGCCGGTATTTGTCGGCCTCCTGTTCATGGGCTACGGCACGTATGTGTTTCACAACCTGTCCACCGCCACGCCAACCTTCGTCGTGGCCGAGTGGCTGATGATTCGAAGTGTGGGCATGGGCCTCGCCATGATGCCGCTCACCACCGCGGGCATGTCGGCGGTGCCCAACCCGAAGATTGGGGCGGCGTCGTCGGTCAACAACATCCTGCAGCGCGTGTCGGGGGCCTTTGGGCTGGCGGCCCTGACCGGTGTGCTGCAGGACCAAACCCGCGCGTTTGCCAGCACGCTGTCGGCGGCGTACACGCCCGGCAGCGCCGGCGCCTCCCTGATGGCCGGCATGGGCCACCTGATTCAGGGAGCCGGCATGACGGCGCCGGGCGCCCAGCTGCTGGGCGCCTACCTGATCACCGGCGAGATCGCGCGCGACGCATTTGTGCTGGCGATCGACAACGTGTTTGTGCTGACGGCGGCGCTCACGCTGGTGGGAGCGGTGGTGGCGCTGTTTGTCAAGACGTATCGGCAGCAGCAGGCCCAGGGGGAGCGGGATGGTGCCCTGGTGATGGACTGACGCGATCGCCCGAGAAAAGTGAGGGGAAGAAGATGAAAGCAAGCCGCCTGATTTTGGTCAACGTGCTAGTGCTGGTGGGCCTCGCCATTGTGGCCGCGCTGGCGTATTACTACTACAGCACCCAGAGCCACTATGTGAGCTCGCAGGATGCCAGCATTGCCGCCACCACCGTGCCAGTGGTGGCCAGTGCACCCGGGTCGCTGGCCACCCTCACGGTGGCCGTGGGGCAGCACGTCGCGAAAGGCCAAGTCATTGGCACCGAAGCCGTGGCGGCCCAAAGCACGGCGGCGCCGGCCGGAGCCAGCACGGCTTCGGCCAAGACGGATCCGCCCAGCAGCGGGGTGAGCTCGGCCACCACCACCATCCCCATTGTGGCGCCGGTGGCCGGCGACGTGGCCGCCACCAGCGCGGCGGCGGGCCAGGACGTGGCCGCAGGCACGCCGCTGCTGACGCTGGTGCAGCTGAAGACGGCTTACGTCACCGCCAACATCCCGGAAACCAACATTCGGCACATTCACGTGGGCGAATCGGTGGACGTGACGGTCAGCGCCATCCCGGGCGTCACGTTTCATGGCACGGTGACCGCCGTGGCCCCGGCGACGCAGTCCTTTTTCTCGGTCATCCCGGCGTCCGCGACGGCCGGCACCTATGTGCAAACGACTCAGCGGATTCCGGTCAACATCCGCCTGCACACCATGGGCTACACCCTGCTGCCGGGCGAGAGCTGCTCCGTGCGGGTGCACACCTAGGCCAAGCCCTCAGCGTGGCCTCCGGCTGTCCGGACCGAGCCGGCGGCCCCGATCGGACCTCCGATTACACGGGGGCCAAGGTCATGGAGAACTGGGCGGACACCCCCGCGATGGTGAGGGTGTAAACCTGAGGATTCCGGCTGCTGCTGCCCGTGACGTCAAAGACGGCGGTGCCGCTGTCACTGACCGCCAGCGGAAACCCGCTGAGGGCGGCATCGCTGGTCAGGGAGTCCGAGACCGCGGCCGTGACAGACCCCGTGGTCGTGAGCTTTGCCTCGTCAGCCCCCAGGCCATTGGGGATGCCCGCCACCGACACCTGCACGGTGTTATGTGGGAGGGCCTTGGTGGTGACGACCAGCGTGCGCACGGCGGGCGGCAGGCTGTCGACCACCTGCGCCTCGCTGGCCACCAGCCACACCGTGGCCGATGAAGCGGCGGGCGGAATCGTGACGGTGGTGATAGGAACCCCGCCGCCGGCCGGCTCCCACTCGGCGGTGCCGGACAGGCCCGCGAGGCTCGGCAGCTGAAAGATGCCCGGGGCCGTGCCCAAAATGGGGATCGGGTTGCCGCCAGCGTCCACGTTGACAATGGTGAGCGCCACCGGCTGATTGGCCGCCAGCACCACCGGGTTGGAGGCGGAGATTTTCCCGCCCTGCAACTCAACAGAGGATCCCGGGCCAGCGGCAGCCGACCAGGTGGCCACCGGGCTTTCGAGGGCGCCGGCGGCGTCACCGGGCGCGCCGGGGGCCTTGGCATATGCCACGACCCGGTAGGTGCCGGCCGCAGGCATTGAGATGGAGTCGGTGCGCGCGGAGCCATAGGCCCCGCCCGTCCACTGGCCGGCGGGACTCTCCACCCAAAATTGATACTGGGCCCCGGGCACATTCGCCGCCGTGGCCGTCACCGTGGCGGTTTGGCCCTTCACGTATGGTCCGGAGGGGGTGGACAGGCTTACGCTGCTGTCCACATAGAGCGCCGCAGGCGTGGTGGTGATGGCTTGGCTCCAGTCGCCCGCCGCCACTTGGCCCGGTGTGAGCACATCCACCACCACCACATAGCCGCCCGCCATCGGCGGCGCCAAGGTCAAGGTGCGTGATGGGCTGTAGTTTTGGGCGTCGGCCCAGTGGCCCGCGGGGCTCTCCACCCAAAACTGATATAGAGCGGACGGAGCCACATTGTCGGCCTGGGCTGTGAAGACGGCTTGGCCTCCCAGCGGCACCTGGTGGGTGGACACAGACAGCGACACCGAAGGGGAAGGCGAGGCCATCGCCAGCGAGGCGGGCAGTGCGGCCAGTGCGGCCGCCGACAAAAGTCCCAGCGCCCAATGCGGCGTGTGGGGGTGGTGGATGTGCACAATATCCCTCCCAGCGGCCGCCAGCGGCCACGTTTCCCCATAGTATAGGGTGTGCTGGAAAAATCCCCAACCCTATTGAAAGCTATCCAGGGGAGGATGGATGGGCGCTCACGGCTGCGGCCCGAT
The DNA here is from genome assembly GCA_021846505.1 of Bacillota bacterium. Classification (GTDB taxonomy): domain Bacteria; phylum Bacillota; class Sulfobacillia; order Sulfobacillales; family JAIMBI01; genus JAJZWV01. Next base: position 25,578 of record JAJZWV010000040.1, on the reverse strand, counting down.
CCCGTCTCGATTCGAGTCCCTGGGCTGCCCGACTTGGCGCGGTGACAGCCATCCCAGCGAAGTCAGATCGAACGGTCCTCCAGGACGGCGCGGACCGGCGGTGCGGCGCGGACCACGCCGCGGACCCACAGCGACTCGATAGCCCGGTCCGCCAGAGCCGGGTCTACATCGTGGTCGATGACGAGCAAGCCGACCACTCGCAAGCATAGCCGCTGCTTGCCGGCGACGACCGCATCCAAGTGAGCCCTGCTTAGATGAGTCACGCCCACCAGCAGCTGGTCTACGTTGGTCAGCCGCGCCAATGTCGCCTCATGGAGCCCAAGTTCCGTCCTCACCGCTGCCCGCAGAAAGTCCGCGCGATTGGCGTAGAAGCCCTGCTCCACCAGCAGGTCTGCCTTGCCTAGATCGACCACATTCAGGTTCAGGGTGATTTTCTCCTGCATCGCCACCCAACCACCTCCCATGTCTCTTGGGCCAACGGCAACATCCACAAGGATGGCTGTCAACATCCGTGGGGATGGTCACACGGATAGGAGATGGCCGTTGCCCGGGCGGGGGGGGGGGAGTCCCTGCGGGTCTGTCGCGAGAATGCACTTGTTCAATGCGTGGCGGCCGCAAGGGCCGCTGCTGCCCGGCCGCTTTCTCGCGCGGGGGGTAGCGCTTCGTCCGGGGGCAGGTGTTTCCAAACGCGGCGTCGAAGACACGGGCGAGCGACTCGGGGCTGTGGTGATGTTGGCGGGTCCCGGCTAACCGGGGGCTGTGCCCCTGTCGGACCAGCACGTGGCGGACCCGGGCATGCAGGCGCTCCACGATAAGGTGGTAGCATTTCAGCAAGCCGGCCTGCGTCTTCATCGCTGATACTTGTGGCATGAAGGGCGAACAGAGCCGGCGACGCACCGATTCTGTGGGTCGTCGAGTGGGGGAGCCGGCGAGATAACGACCCGTGCGCACGCGGGTGCGCTAGACGCGCGGGTCGCGCGGAGGGAGGGCTAGTGGTGGCACGGATGGAGGCGCTGGTCACACCGAGCGTGCTCCAATGGGCTCGGGAGTCGGCAGGACTCGACCTGGCCGACGTGGCCAAGCGACTCAAGGCGACACCTGATCGCATCCGGTCCTGGGAAAAGGGGGTTAGCCGTCCCACTTGGGGGCAGTTCAGCACGCTGGCCCAAATGTACCGGCGCCCTACGGCCATCTTTTACTTAGATGAGCCGCCGTCTGAGCCCGATACCCCGCCGGATTACCGCACGGCGAAGCCAGGTCAGGGGTCGTCGGAGGTGAAGTTCGAATGGAGGCGCATGCACCATGTGCGCGGCATAGCCTTGGATCTTCCGTAAACGCGGGGATGGATCTAGCCAACTACATCCCGCAGCTTTCTCTCGACGAGGAGGCAGGCGCGTCGGGGGCACGGCTCGCGAGTGCCATCCGCCGCCATGGCCAAGTCCCCAAACCGGGCGTACGCTCTTTGAGCCCCGACCTTTGGTACCGCGCGTGGCGCCATGGAGTTGAGGCGCTGGGCGCACTGGTCCTGCAGACGCGCGAGCGGGTTGACCCCCACGTCGTTCGGGGCATGTCGTTGCCAAGCCAACCTATTCCCATCATCAATTTGTCCTCAGGTGATACGCCTGCTGGCCGAACGTTTAGTCTCCTTCATGAGTTGGTTCACGTGGCCCTCAATGGAGGAGGAATCTGCTCGCCGACTCCCGGGGCGGCCAGTGCCGCCATGGAGCGATACTGTGATGCCGTGGCGGCATCTGCCCTAATGCCAGCTAGCTTCATCGCGACCTTTCCCCGGCTGGATTCAGTCGCTGACCCGACGGCATCTCTCATGGCCGCGGCTCGGCTGTCCGGGGCGAGTCGCGAGGCGCTGCTTTATCGGTTTAGGGAGCTGGGGAGGGTGTCGGAAGCAGTGTTCGCGCAGCTGCTGGCCGAGGTGCGCCAATCGTATCCGCAGGGGGCAAAGGGACCGAGCCGAGTACCCCGGGACACAGTCGCCCTCTCACGCGTCGGCTATCGGTTCGCGCGCTTGGTAGGCGATGCCTTCAAAGATGCCACCATTACGGAGACTGAGGCCGCGCGATATCTGGACCGGGTCCCGAGGGCTTATCTGGAACGCGTGGTGCGCCGTGCGGAAGGGGCCGGACGGTGACGGCGGGATGGTACTGCATAGACACTTCGGCTCTGGTGGACCTGGGGAAGTTCTATCCATGGAAGATCTTCCCTTCTTTGTGGGACCGGTTGGGCGACCTCGCAGACCGAGCGATGCTGACTGCGCCCGACATCGTTCATCGGGAATTGGCCCGAGGGGCGAAAGGGGACGACGGGTTAACGTGGTGCGAAAGCCACCCGGCCATGTTCGTGGCGGTTGAGACCCTACAAGAATTCACTCGCCTGCTCATGAACAAGTTTTCAAAAGATGGGATTGACATTCATCATATTGATCAGGCCAACGAAGCTGACGTGTGGGTCGTCGCCTGGGCCCTCAGACATCAAGCCTTGGTAATTTCCCACGAGGGCCGGTCGGGGCCGAACACGCCTAAGATTCCTCGGCTGTGCGAATGTGCTCGGTTGGAGCACGACCGGCTCCTGCGAATCATTGTTGACAACGACTGGTCGTTTTGACACGGGATCCTCGCCCAGCTACCGGCTCGACAGCGCCGCCGCGCGCTCCATCACGCTGTGCCGAGATTGGCCGCGGGCGGTTTGCTCGACAAACACGCGGTGCCACATCAGATAGGTGAGGATGGTCCACAGCTTGCGGTCATCGGCGGGGAAGGGCCGCGGGCCGGCCAGCAAGCTCTGCACCCGCGCCCGATTCAGCAGCGTGTCCGTGGACGACGCCACCAAATCTTGCGCCAGTGGCTTCAGATCGCTGGCGAGCCACTGGCGCAGCGGGACCGGGAAGCCCAGCTTGGGCTGGTGGGTGATTTCATCGGGCAGCAGGTCGGCCACCGCGTCCCGCAGCACACGCTTAAACGATCCCTGCGCCAGCTGCAAGCTGACGGGAATCTGCCGGGCCACCTCCCACACCACGGGATCCAGATACGGCACCCGCTGCTCGAGCGAGTGGGCCATCGACATTTTGTCGGCCTTCTGCAGGATGTCGCCCGGCAGCCAGAAGTTTAGGTCCACGGCCTGCATCCGGGTGGGGCCCGGCAGGTGGTCGGTCTCTTCGTAGATGGGGGCCGTGAGCGACCAGGAGGGCGGCGGCAGTTCTGCCAGAGCGCCGTCTGCTATCCAGGCCGCCTTCTCGGCGTCCCGAAAAATGTGAGCGTTGCCCACAAACCGCTGGGGGAGTGGCGTGGTGCCGCGCTGCAGCAAACTTTTGCCGCGCAGGCCGTCCGGCAGGCGGCTGGCCAGCCGGTGCAGCTGGCGCGCGAGTCCCGGCGGGATGCGGTCAAACGCTTCCAAGGAGACCGGCTCCTGATAAATCGCATAGCCGCAAAACAGCTCGTCCGAGCCTTCGCCCGACAGCACTACCTTCACGTGGCGGCGGGCCTCGGACGCCAGAAAATACAGGGCCGGCGCACTGGGGTCCGCCACCGGGTCGCCCTGGGCCAGCACAATATCTTCCCAGTGGTCCGCATAGTCGCGAGCCGTCACGTACTGCTCGTGGTGCCGACTGCCGAGAGCCGCGGCCGTGCGGCGCGCGCGCGGCAGCTCGTCGCGCTCGGGGGTGGCCCCGTCAAAGCCAATGGAGAAGGTGTTGACCTCCTGGTGCTGCTTCATGAGCGCCACGACCGCGCTGGAGTCGATGCCGCCGGATAGATAAGCCCCGACCGGCACATCGCTCACCAGGTGCGCCGCCACCGAGTCCTGCAGCGCCACCCGCACGGCGGCGGCGGAGCGCTCGGGCGTCCAGTCGGCCTCGGGCGTGAACGTCAGGCGGGCGTAGCGGGACACTTCGCCAGCCCCGCGGCGCCAGCTCAGGCAAGTGCCCGGCTCCACCTGGCGAATGCCCGCCCACATGGTGCGGGGGCCGGGCACATACTGGAAGGTGAGATAGTGCCACAGCGACACCGGGTCCACCTGGGTGGATACGCCGGCCGCCGCCAGGGCATGGGCCTCGGAGGCAAAGAAAAAGCCTGCGGTGGCTTCGGCTACGTACAGCGGCTTAATGCCAAACGGGTCGCGGGCCACATGCAGCGTGTCGGTGCGCGCATCGTAAATGGCGAGCGCAAACATCCCGCGCAGGAGCCGCAGCATCTCGTCCAGCCCCAGCTCCTGGTACAGGTGGGGAATAACCTCGGCGTCGCAGTGGCCCTGCAGGCGGATGCCCGCCGCTTCCAGGCGGCGCCGAAGCTCTGCATAGTTGTACAGCTCACCGTTCATGACCGACCACACCTGGCCATCGCCGCTGACCATGGGCTGCTGGCCGCCGTCCAAGTCGCGGATGGCCAGCCGGCGAAAGCCCAAGCCCACGCCGGGCCCCACTTTGTGCCCCGCGCCGTCCGGGCCGCGGTGAATCATGGTGGCCTGCATCGCCTCCAGCATGGCCACAATCGCCTCGGTCGGCGTCCCCGCGGGATCCACGCTCATAAAGCCCGCAATGCCGCACACACTGGGACCCCCTTGCTGAGTGGATAATACAGAGGTTGCCCTTGCCACCATCTGCGCCCATGATATCCTCGGCGCCTAAGACGAGCCCCGTCCCCGTCTAAGGGAACTCTCCAGGTGACGAGCCCGCGGCGCTAGCGCAGTGCCTGCAGCTGCGCTAGCGCCGCTTGGGCGCTCTCCAAGTCCTCCAGGTTGTTGAAATACGCCACCGAAAGGCGGATCCCGTCCAGGTGGGGCCGCCGCACGCGGCGCCCCACGACGCCGCGTGCCAAGAGTGCCTGGTACAGCGCTTCGCCGGAAAACCCGTCCACTTCAATCGTCACGATGCCGCCCACGGGATCGGGAGAGCGCACCACGACACCCGGCATGGCTGCCAGTGCCTGGCGCAGCGTGTGAGCCAGCTGCCGCTGCCGCTCGTGGGGATCCCCTGGCAGCGCAGCGCGATAGTCGACCACGTCCCCCCAAGCCACCCAGCAGGGCCAGTTGCGGGTGCCGTATTCAAACCGGCGACCGTCGGTGGGGCGTGTCTCCGTCCAGGCCGCGGGATAGCCGGTGGACCATCCGACCCCATCGCCCACGTACGTGAGCGCCACCCGCTCGGCGGCGGCGGGTGCGATGTACAAGCCAGCTGAGCCGGTCGGGGCTCCCATCCACTTGTGGCCGTTGAAGGGATACAGGTCGACGCCCCAGGCATCCAGTGCCATCGGCATCTGGCCAGCCGCCTGCGCGCCATCGAGCATCACCAGCACCCCGCGGCGGTGGGCTTCATCAGCTAAGGCGCGCGCGTCAAAGACGGCGCCGGTCTCACACGACATGTGCGACAGCGCCAGCAGTGTGGTGGGGGCCTGGTCCATGGCGTCCGCCAGCCGCGCCACTAAATCGGGCCCGCCCGCCCCAAACGGCACCACGTCAATGCGAGCGCCGCTCAGCGCCAGCTGAGTCAGGGGGCCGACCAGGGCGCCGTGCTCTTCATCGGTCGTGATGATGCGTGCGCCCGCGGGGAGCCGCAGTCCCACCAGCGCCACGTTGATGGCGTCGGTGACGTTGGCAAAAAATGATAGGCTCTCGGCGCGGCAGCCCAGCGCCGCGGCCAACTTGGCGCGGGCCGTCTCCACTCGATTGCGCCACCCGACGTACACGTCCGAGGCTCCGGGGCCTGCGGCGTTCCACTGCCGCATGGCGGCAAGATACCGATCCATCACCGGAGTGGCGACCGGGCCCAAGGTGCCCGTGTTCAAAAATACCCGCGCATCCGTGCAGGGGAAGTCCCGCCGCACGGCCGTCCAGTCGTCCAGCCGCTTGTCCAGCTGCAACACCTCATTTGCTCAACGTTTCGCCCAAAACTTTCTCAGCAGGCGTCCCGGCCGGCTACACAGCGGGGGGCCGGGTCACCTGCTGGTCGGACTCGGCCCCCCGCCGGGTCAGCCCTTGGTCCAGATGGCCAAACAGCCGACCGTACAAGAGAGCGTAGCCCAACTGCAGCCCGGCGCCTAGGAAAAACGGCAGCGTGAGGTTGCCATCTTCCATCAGGTAGCCGGCCACCGTGGGGCCCACTGAGGCGGGCACGCGCATCGAGGCCATGTTGTAGCTGGCGGCCACGCCGCGCCGCTCGTCGCGCGTGAGGCTCTGCGACACCGCCTGCCGCGCGCCGACGGAGCCGCGGTTCATGAGCGAGCGCGTGAAGTAAAACACCGAAGCCCACACAAAGTTGCCCATCAGGGCCATGGCCACCAGCATCCCAACACCCACCAGGCGAATGGACACCACCGACCGCACGGGCCCCAGCCGCTCGGCCATCGCACCGGTGGCGAGGTTCGAAAAGCCGGTGGCGACAAACGACACCGCCATCAAGCCGCCGATGGCGGCCGGCCCTACGCCAAAGCGCACCGCAAACCAGTACGATACCAGCGGGCCGGTCAGGCCCACGGCAAAGCCGTTCAGCGCGTTGGTGGCCGAGAGGTGCATGAGCGCGCGGTTTTCCTCGCGCGTGATGGCGGTGTGTTCGGCCTGGGCCGCGGCGGTGGTGTGGGTGGGGCGCTCGTAATCATCCTGGAGGCGCGACAGCATCACCAAATTGATGCCGGATCCCAAAAACACCAGCGCAAACAGGGGCCGGAAGGCGGCCGCGCCCGACAGCCACGGGTGAAACAGGCCCACCGTGCCGGCCAGCGCCGCCCCGATGCCCATGCCCACAAACCCAATCGCGGCGTTTTGGCTGAATAGGCGGCTCCGCAGTGTGGCGGGCACGGTGCGCGTCAGCCAGGCCTGCTCGGCCGGCCCAAATGGGCCAGCCCCGCCGTTTTGGCCGCGGCCGAAGCTCCCCACCATGGCGGCCAGCACGATAATCCACGCGCTGGCGATAAAGGTGACCGCCAGTGCGGACGCGACCGTGACCGACTCGTAAATGAGGATGAAAGACTTGCGCCCATAGCGGTCCGACAAGTATCCGACGCCCAGGCCCAGGGCGGCACCGACCAAGCCCGAGGCGGTCAGCAGCAGGCCAATGCTCCCCGCCGTCCAGTGCAGGGCGCGCAGGTACAGCGCAAAGTTGACCACCAGCATGCCTTGGCCAAGGCTTCGGAGGCCTCGTGCGTACATCAGGCGGCGAGCCGCTTGGGCATAGCCGCAGAAGGACCGCACCGGCTCAGCCCTTCAAGGCAGCGAGCGGCACCTCCGGGTGGGGGTGGCGGCACTGCTTGGGCGGCGCCATGCGCTCCAACAGCGTGAGCCACTCGGCCAGCTCCGCCGAAGACAGCGACGCCGCCAGCTCGCCCAGCCGCGCTACGTGGGCGGTAAATGCCTCCTGCACCGCGATCCGGCCGGCATCCGTCAGCGACGCGGCAACCTGCCTCAGGTCATCGGTGGTCCGGCTGCGCGCCACGAAGCCGGACTGCTCCAACTTATCAAGCATGCGGGTGGCGCCCGCCGTGGAAATGTCCAGCCGCTCGGCCAGCGCCCCCACCAGCACCGGCCCGTCCAGCAGCCGGCGCAGCATCGCCCACTGGGAGTGGGTCAGAGGGCCCCAGTGGCGCCCCAGCCGGCGCGTCAGACGGTCCAGGCTCTCAGCCATGCGGCGCAGCAGGGCGTCGCGATCTCCGGCCGGGTGGGCCGGAGGCCGGGCAGACTCTGCCAGCCGAGGGTCCGCCGGTGGCCCGGAACCTGTAAGCTCCGGGCTCCCGTCCTGCCGCTCATGCGCCATGTGCATTCCTCCTGCCGCCAGCCGTTAACCAGATTAACAATGAAAGTTTAGCACAGGATGGGGGGAAGGTGCTGGCAGGCAGGGCGAAAGTTTGCCGCGCGGGCGCTAGGCGACCCAGTGTGCCGTGGCAAACAGAGAAATCAGGAAGGCACCAGCTGCGCCGGCCACCCAGAGGTACGGATAAATCATGCGGGGGCGCTCCGCCAGCCAGTCGCCCACCCCCATAAACAGCGGCCAGGCCGCCAGCATGAGCCGTGGGAACGACATGAGCGGCACGCCGGCCGACGGGTCAAACACCGGCAGCAGGAGGATGCCCAGCGCATACAGCCAGTAGGGGGCGGGCAAGCGGCGGACGGTCACCACCATCATGGCGATGGCGGCAGCCAAAAACACGAGGTTCCACACGTTCGAGAGCGCATCGATGGGCTGCTGGGTGTTGTACAGGTGCCGGAACGACAGGACGATGGGCAGGTAGTGGGCAAACTGCACCACGGCCTGGTAGATGGTCACCCAGGGGGCATGCAGGGAGCGGCCCCAGTAGCCCTGCACCGATTGGAACTGCAGCGCGTTGCGAAACCGCCACTGCAAGAGCCCCATAAACGCCAGCACCCCGGTGGGCACCAGCAGCAGCGACCACCAGCGCCGAAAGGGCTCACGCCGCGCCCAGAGATAGTAGAGCAGGGGAATGCCGAGAAACAGGGCGTCGATGCTGGCGAAGCCGGCCACCCCGGCCACCAGGCCCGCCCAGGCGTAGCGGCGGCGGCGCGCCAAGCTGAACGAGGCCACCGTCAGCAGCAGCACAGAGGCTTCGGGATACACGGCGTTGAAGTAAAAGGCCGTGGGGAAAAAGGCCAGCGCCAGCACGCTGGCCCAAGCCGCGCCCGGCGACAGCTCGTCCGCCGCGAGGTGGTAAAGCACCACCGCGCCGGCCGTGTAGCAGGCGACCGATAGCAAGATGCCCAGCAGCACGGAAGTGCCTAAGAGCCTCAGCAGATAGGGGTACAAGGGGAAAAAGGCGGCGGCCAGCGGGCGGCCCGCGTAGCCCAGGTGGGCGATGGACAAATACCAGTAGCCGTCCCAGTGCGCCCATGGACCCACCAGCGTCTGGAACCAGAAGTTGCCGGCTGGCGGCTGATACCCAGCCACCTCCTGCAGCCAGGCATGGGGCAAGTACAGAAACGCGAGTCCGCCCACTTCGATCGCCAGCAGCCGGGCGAGCAGCGCCGCCCCCACGGCCATCACGGTGGGGGTGGCGGCCGCGCGTGTGAGCGCCCGCGGGAAGGACACCTCCGACGCGCGGCTCACTGGGCTACGCTCCGCACGTGCTTCCACGCCACCACTTTCAGCGAGTCACTCCTAATATAGGTTCCCAGCAAAAACAGCTGCTCCAGCGACAAGTTGGTTTTGGCACCCGCCTCCACCTGCTGGGCCGCGGCCACATCGTGGGGGGGCAGCTGTGGCAGGTCCGTGAGGAGTGCCTTAAAAAGCGCCGCCTGCCCGTGGCGCACGGAGCCGCCCATGGGCCAGCCCAGCCGCTCCAGCGCCACATCCGGCGGGATAGACTGAGGCCAGCTGTGCACGGTCGTGGACAGCGTCTGCAGCAGCTGGGCGACGGCCGGCTCCTGCACCACCAAGTAGCCCGACAGGCGAATGTGGGCGTCGCGGCCCACATCGCGGGCCAAACCGGCGGGGGTGAGGCTGCTGGCGCCAAGCCACAGCGGGTCGCGCGTGTGGCCGGCAATCGTCCCCGGCACCGGGACGACGGTCCACGTGCTGCCATTGCCGTGAAGCACCACCACGAAGCCGGCAAAGCCGGGCTGGCCAGCTGGCGGCTCCAGGGCTACCAGCACTGATCGGGGGCTGTTCGTGAGGCCCAGCACACCGCGGTTGGGGCGCGCCAGCGCGCTGATCAGCAGCACCGCTCCCGCCAGCGCCAAGAAGCCGCACCACCACAGCAAGCGCGGTGCGGGCAGCCGGCTGGCTGGCTGGGCTCGGTTCAGCACCCCGTCACATTCCTCCCCCACGTTTGGCCGGCCAGCGCACACCGGCGGGTGTTGGCGCGTCCAAGGGAGCCCGCGCCGGTCACAGACACTATATTGAAGGCGCTGACCCAGACCCTGTCAACGTGACTTCTGGATCTTCTGGAACAATCATGCTGTTATCCTGGAGTATCATGTGGTGCCGCGGGCGATTCCATGCGCGGGCGATGAGGGCTGGGCGATCCCGATGGCCAGGCGATTCGCTCCGGATGGGTGTACACGCCAAAGCGCGCTCCGCGGGCAAACGCCACCACCGTGACCCCAAGGCGATCGGCCATCTGGAGTCCCAGTGTCGTAGGCGCCGCGTGGGACACCACCAGCCCGGCGCCGAGGCGCCCGGCTTTTACCACCACCTCCGCGGATACCCGGCCGGAAAAGATGATCGCGGCGGCTCCTGGATCCGGCGCACCCTGCTGCAGGCACCAGCCCGCCACTTTGTCCAGCGCGTTGTGCCGCCCCACGTCACTGCGGACTACCCAAAACCCATCGCGGTCGATGCTGGCCAGCCCGACGGTGTGCATGCCGCCCGTGTCGTGAAACGCCTCGGCGGAGAGATCGAGCGCCTCGACCCACGCTGGAATGCGCTCGGGGGCGGCCAGCACGGCTCCGGCGGGCACTGGCGGCACGTCCACGTCGCTGGCAAACACCAAGCCCGGGTGGCCCCGGCCACAGCAGGCGGACAGTGTGCGCCGGCCCACCAAAATCTCGTCGCGGGCCGCTGGGCTCAGTCCGGGGCAGCGGATCCAGGCCCGCCCGTCCTCTGCATCCAGCACCAGCCGGGACACCTCACCGGCATGCTGCACCACGCCCTCCGCCGCTAAGAATCCTAGCACCAGCTCTTCGGAATGGGAGGGCGTGGCCAGCAGGGTCACCCACTCGCGCCCATTGAGCATCAGGGTGAGGGGGCTTTCCAGCGCGACTGTGTCGCGCACCCGGTGGATGCGGCCGTCCACGACCCGCACCAACGGCCACGGCGCACGGTCGGCCAGCGGCGGGGGCGGCCCACGGTCCGCTTCAGTGCCTGCCATCCCCATGCCCCCTCTCCCGCGGCGACCGGCCGCGATTCACCAACCTTCGCGCGTCGCTGATGTTCGGTTGCTTGGTTATTATACCGTCATGACCTTCATGGGTGGCGTGGCTCGGGGAATCCCGGCAGCGAGGTGGGCGCCATAGTGACCAATCGCGGGGCGAAGTGGGAGGACGCGGCCGGGCTGGTGCTGGCCGGTGGGCAAAGTCGTCGCATGGGGCGGCCCAAGGCCGAGCTGCCCGTCGGTGCGGCGGGCGACACCCTGCTCGCCAGCCGCGTGCGCCTGTTAGAGCAGGTGGTCAGCCCGGTGTGGATATCGCTGCCGCATGGCGCGGCTCCGGGCGCAGGGCGCCTGGTGGATCAGGATGAAAGCCCCGGGCCGCTGGCTGGAATTGTGGCCGGCCTCGAACAGCTAGCCCGGGTGGGGGCCGAGTGGCTCATCGTCTTGGCGGTGGACATGCCCAACGTGCCCGCGGAGCTGCTGGCAGCCCTCTACGGACGGCGGGTGGGGGGTGGAGTGGCCTTGGCGCAGCACCCGGCCACCGGTCGCTGGGAGCCGCTGGTGTCCTGCTGGCATCGAGGGGCGGCCGAGCCAGCAGCGGCGTGCTTTGCCGAGGGCCAGCGGGCGGTGCGGGCGGTCCTCCAGACACTGCCCACCCAGGTGGTGCGACTGGCCGAGCACCAGGCGGGCTGGCTGGCCAATCTGAACACCCCGCGGGAGTGGGAGGCGTGGCGCCGTGGCTCGCCCTGAAACTCCGCGGTGGCTGCAAGTGGTGGGCGCGTCTCAGGCTGGCAAAACCACCCTCATGGTGGCACTCGTCCAGCGGGCCCGCTCGGCCGGCCAGTCGGCCGCGGCCGTCAAGTGGTCACACCATCCACTCGGTGGCGAGCCGGCCGGGCAAGCCGTGCCGCGGCGGCCGGCGGCCAGACATCAGAAAGATGCGGAGCGCCTCCATGCGGCGGGGGCGGATCCCGTGTATCGGGTGGCGCCTGATGGCGTGGAGCGGCTCAGCGCCGACTGGGCCCGGCGCAGCGCCCTGCCGCACGAGCAGGCGGACCGATGGCCGCACCTCGCTCGGGCGTGGCAGGGGCTGTCGGTGGAGTGGTTGCTGGTGGAAGGCGGCCGCGAACTGCCGACGCCGAAAATTGTGCTGGCCCCGGGGGGCGTGCCGCCCACTCGCGGGCCGGTCGCCCTGTGGGTGGGGCGCCCGGATGACGCCCAAGCGTTCGGCGCCGAGCGCTGGGTGCCGTGGGCGCCGCCCGACGCGCTGGCGGAGCTGGTGTGGGCTCGGCGCGGCGACCTGTCGCGGCCTCTGTCCTGCCTCGCAGGCGACTCGGCCTGTTGCAGGGACGGCCCGCTGTAGTTGCGGCGCATGCATCGGGAGGTGCCCGCGGTCGGATAGAATCAGGTGCAGGTCAGCGAGGTGGCTTCGAGCGATGAAGCCGGGGCCTCGGCAGGCGCCCGAGAAGATCCGGCAAGAGAAGCGGAGAGAGCGAAAGCGAGGGATTCCGATGGGACGTGCTGACGACGCGGCCAGCGTCATGACCTTTGAGGGCCGCCCGCTGCAGATATACCGGCTGGATCGGCTGGCGGCCAGCGGCCGGCTGCCGTGGACCATAAAAATTTTGCTGGAAGCCGCCGCCCGGAATGTTGACGGCCGTGCCATCACCGACGCGGATGTGGAGCGCCTGGCCCATTGGCAGGCCAGCCGCCCCGGCGCCCAGGAAGTGCCGTTTCGCCCGGCGCGGGTAGTGCTGCAGGATTTGACTGGGGTGCCGGCCATCGTGGACTTGGCCGCCATGCGCGACGCCGTGGCCGAGCACGGGGGCGACCCCGAAGCCATCAACCCCCTGATTCCCGTGGATTTGGTCATCGACCACTCGGTGCAGGTGGACGAGTTTGGCACGGCCACCGCGATGGCGGTCAACATGGAGCGGGAGCTGGAGCGCAATCGCGAGCGCTACCGGTTTCTCCGGTGGGCCCAGGGCTCGTTCCGGAACCTCCGCATCGTTCCGCCCGCCACCGGCATTGTGCACCAGGTGAACTTGGAGTACCTGGCGTCGGTGGTGGCGGTCGGGGTGGATCACCGCGGGCGGGAAACCGCGTACTTTGACAGCCTGGTGGGCACCGACTCGCACACCACCATGATCAATGGGCTGGGGGTGCTGGGCTGGGGCGTGGGCGGCATTGAGGCCGAGGCCGGCATGCTGGGCCAGCCGCTGTACTTTCTCATGCCGGAAGTAGTGGGCTTCAAGCTGACCGGCGCGCTGCCGGCGGGCGTCACGGCCACCGACTTGGCGCTGACGGTGACGGAAAAGCTGCGGCGCTACGGCGTGGTGGGCAAGTTTGTCGAGTTTTTTGGCGCAGGCTTGTCGCACATGAGCCTGGCCGACCGCGCGACGGTGGCCAACATGGCGCCGGAATACGGCGCCACGGTGAGCTACTTCCCCCCTGACCAGGAAACCCTCGACTACCTGGCACTGACGGCACGAACGCCCGAGCAGGTGCGCCTCGTGGAGTGGTACTTAAAGGAGCAGGGGATGTTTCGCACCGACGACACCCCCGACCCCGTGTTTTCCGACGTGCTGGAGCTGGATTTGGCGACGCTCCAGCCGTCGCTGGCCGGGCCTAAGCGCCCCCAAGACCGGGTGGCGCTGTCGGACATGCCAAGCGCCTTTCGCGAGTCGCTGACCGCGCCGGTCGCGCAGCGCGGCTTCGGCCGGGCGCCCACCGCTCTCGGGCGCCACGTGGCCGTGGCGCATCCGGACGGGCGGACCAGCACGCTGGCCGATGGCTCGGTGGTGATTGCCGCCATCACCAGCTGCACCAACACCTCGAACCCGTCAGTGATGCTGGCGGCGGGGCTCGTGGCACAGAAAGCCGTCGCGCGGGGCCTCACGGTGCCGCCGTATGTCAAAACCAGCTTGGCACCGGGATCGCGGGCCGTGCGCCGATACTTGGACGACAGCGGGCTCTCCAGCGCGCTGGATGCCCTGGGCTTCCAGGTGGTGGGCTTCGGCTGCACCACCTGCATCGGCAACAGCGGGCCGCTGCCCGACGAGGTGGCGGCGGTGCTGGAGCAGGAGGATTTGACGGTGGCGTCGGTGCTGTCCGGCAACCGCAACTTCGAAGGGCGCATCCACCCGCTGGTGAAGGCGAACTATCTGGCGTCGCCCCCGCTGGTGGTGGCGTACGCGCTGGCCGGCACCGTGGACATCGACTTGGACCGGGATCCCCTGGGCCACGGAACCGACGGCCAGCCAGTGTATCTGCGCGACTTGTGGCCGTCGGCGGCGGAAGTCAACCAGCTGCTGGCCGACGCCGTCCAGCCCGACTTGTTCCGCCGAGAATATCAAGAGGTGTTCACGGCCAACGCCGACTGGAATCGCCTGGAGGTGCCCACCGGCGCGCAGTATGCCTGGGACCCCGATTCCACCTACATTCGCAAGCCGCCCTTCTTTGAGGGCTGGACGCCAGGTGTGCGGTCGGCTCCGCCAGTCGCCGGCGCCCGGGTGCTGGCGGTGTTTGGCGACTCGGTCACGACCGACCACATTTCGCCGGCGGGCAGCATCGCCAACAATAGCCCAGCGGCCCGGTACCTGACCGAGCACGGGCTCGCGCTCCGGGAGTTCAACACCTATGGCTCGCGCCGGGGCAACCATGAGGTGATGATGCGGGGGACGTTTGCCAACATTCGGATTCACAACCGGATGGTGCCGGACGTGGAGGGGGGCTACACCCGCCACCTGCCGGATGGGGAAGTGCTGTCCATCTACGACGCTGCCATGCGCTATCAAGGCGACGGGGTGCCCCTGGTGGTGCTGGCGGGGAAAGAGTACGGCACCGGCAGCTCGCGCGACTGGGCCGCCAAGGGACCCATGCTGCAAGGCGTGCAGGCGGTGATTGCCGAAAGCTTCGAACGGATTCACCGGTCGAACCTGGTGGGCATGGGCATCCTGCCGCTGCAGTTTGGCCCAGGCGACACTGCCGAAAACTTGGGCCTCACCGGCCGCGAGCAGTATGCCATCAGCCTGCCGGCCGAGCTGGCCCCCATGGCCGCCGTGGCGGTGACCGCCAAGCCTGACGGCCGAGAGCCCATCCGGTTTACCACCACGCTGCGCTTGGATACGCCCGTCGACGTGGACTACTACCGGCACGGCGGCATTTTGCAAGCCGTGCTCACGCATTTGGTCGACTGAGTCCGGCGCGATACCACTCCGGGTGGACCAGCGGCGCCAGCGCGCGCGCCAGGGTGTCCACCCAGGAGTCCTCGCGCAGCACCAAGCCCCCGGTGAGCCACCCGATGGCGCCCATGCCCGCTTTGGCTTCGGTGAGGCCGGTGAGGTCATCCACCACCGGACCCAGCTCTTCGCCCGCCCGCACGCGCTCCACCATGATGGGTGGCAGCTGGATCGTGCCGCCCCGCGCCTGCCACAGTCCCGAAGGGGCAGCCACCGCCGCAACCCCCATGAGCCAGCCCGCACGCTTGGTCAGCAGCACGCCGCCTTCGAGGCCAATGCCGTATGGAGCCGACAGGGCCTCGCGTGCTCGAGTGGCGCGCACGACCGCCCCGCAAGTGGTTTCCGCCCACCCGAGCGGCTGGTCGCGGACGCCGGAGGCCACCGCCACCCCCTGCACCGCAGACCCCGGGGCCAGGTGGGCAAGCACCCTGGCGGCGGCGTTGACTTTGGTGGGATTCAGCGAGCCGACGGCCACGCGCGGCGGCCAGGGATGGCCCGCCGGCGGCGGGATGCGCTGCACATTCATGCCGCTCACTTGGACATCCGAGCCGAAAGTCCTGCTGGGGCCGCAGGTATAAGCCGCACGCCGGCCCGCAAGCTAGCCCCATGCGCCGAAAGGGGTGGACGCTGCATGCGGCACGATGCCGATACGATCCGGCTGTTGAACGAGGACCTGTATGGTGAGCATGATGCCATCCTCTACTATCTGACCCATGCGTGGACAGTGGCGAGTGCCTACGGCCCGCAGATTTTAGAGATTGCCAATGATGAGATGCGCCACTTCAAGTGGCTGGGCCACACCATCGCGAAGTTGGGCGGGACTCCGGACTTGGCCACGCCCCCCGTCACGCCCGTGTCCACGACCCCGGCCGCCCTCCAAAAAGACGTGGAGGCCGAGGTGCATGCGATTGACCAGTATGAGGCCCACGCCGACCTGATTGGCGACGTGGAGGTGGTGCACCTGCTCCACCGCATCGTGGCGGATGAGCGGGACCATCTGCGCCAGTTCCGCGAGCTGCTGGACCGAACCCATGGGGAGCCGCACCAATGGCCGGCCCATGCGGACAGTGCACGCGTGGCGGGGCACCTCCAGCAAGCCATTGGAGTGGAGTACCAGCAGATGCTGACCTACCTGATGCAGTCGTTTCTGGACGAGCACCTGCCGCGTGTTGGCCTCGACATGGAAGAGCGCTCGGTCGATGAAATGCGGCACTTGGGCTGGATCGGGAAGCACCTGGGCCAGCTGGGCGTCTCGGCGGACTTTGCGCGCGGACCGGCCGCCACAGCGGCGGCGGGCGAGCAGGGGGAAGCGCGGATGTATGAGGACGTGCGCCGCTGGGCCAGCGCGGAGCTGCCCGCGCTGCTGCCCACGCTCGACCGCATCTTGGCGCACGAGCGCTACCACCAAGCGACGCTGAGTCCTTGAGGAGCCGGCGCCACCCGCAGTGCCCGACCGATATAATGGCTACCGGGAGGGGGAGACTTTTGGAGTATGACGCCCGATGGGTGGTGCATCAGCGCGAGGGGCAGTCGATGGACGGATACCTCGTGCGGCCGCCGCATGTGTCGCACCCACTGCCGGCTGTGCTGGTGATCCAGGAAATCTGGGGGCCGGACGAACATATCCAGGACATGGCCCGCCGCTTTGCGGAGGCGGGGTATGTGGCCTTGGCGCCCGACCTGTACTCGCGCGGCGGCCGCCCCGCCCCGCTGTCGGCCGACAGCATCGAGCGGCTGAAGGCTTTCTTAGACACCCTGCCGCCTGGCAGCTGGTGGGATCAAGAGGTGCTGAAGGAGCACATGAGCCAGCGGGCCGCCGATGAAGCAGCCGCCCTGCAAGCCACGATGGAGGCGCTGTTTGGCCCGCGCGACATGGCCGGCATGGCCCAGGACCTCGTGGCGTGGATGGGGTACCTGCGGGACGCGCCCGAAAGCCGCGGCATGCCGGTGGGCAGCATCGGGTACTGCATGGGGGGCGCTTTGTCTTTCCAGCTGGCGGCCATGGGCACGCGGCTCAGCACCGCGCTGGTGTATTACGGGTCAGCGCCGGACGACCGTCAGCTGAGCCAGGTGTCGTGCGCGGTGTATGGCTTTTACGGCGGCAAAGACCCTCGCATCACCGAGGCGGTGCCCGGGGTGGCCGACAAGCTGTCCGCCCTGGGCAAGCCGTTTCAGTATCAGGTGTACGCCGACGCGCCGCACGCGTTTTTCAACGACTCGCGCCGCTCGTATCACGTCGACTCCGCACGCGATGCGTGGATGCGGTCCTTGGCGGCGCTTCATCATCATCTGTCGTGACCGCTATGACTGCCATGACCGTCATGACCATAATTGATGGAGAAGGCGCCGGCCCGAGGGCCCGCGCCTTCGCAGGGCGATTTAGCTGCCCAGCACGTACACGGTGACCGGCTCAATGCCGAAGTGGGAAACGGTCTGGGGATTCTGGTTCAGGAAGATGTCGATGCGGTGCCCTTTGATGGCCCCGCCGGTGTCCATCGCGCGGCCCAAGAAGCCTCCCGCGGGCAGCACGCTGTCGGTGTAGCCTTTGACGTACACGCGAGACTTCAGCGGAATGACCGAAGGATCCACCGCAATCATGCCGGCCTGCAGGGGCTGGCCAAACGCATCCACCGGCCCATAGGGATAGTTGTCCCGCAGGCTCGGCCCATACGCCGTGGCAATCATGTGGTACACGGCCACGACCTTGTAGCCGTCAATGGTGGTGGGGGTGCCGTTCTGGCCCGGCGTGGTGCTCCCGGTGCTCGTGGCGGCGGTCCCGCTGCTTGGTGCCGTCGTGGTCGTGGTGGTCGTGGGACTCACTGCCGCGCCCCCATCATCCGGGTCGCCAGTGTGGGGGAGATAAGGGGTAAGGTGAAACCCTGCCAAAATGTCCTGCCAGGTCTGCGCGTTGGTGCGCCCCGTCACCGGCAACCCGTTTTCCCGCTGGAACGCTTCCACGCCGGATTGGGTTTCGGGGCCGAAGATGCCGTCCATCGGCCCTACACTTGGATAGCCCAGCAGCCGCAGATCGGCTTGCAGGGTGCACACCCAGTGGCCCGAATCTCCGATGGCCAGGGTCTGCCGCATGGCGGGGTGCTGCGCGGCCAGCGCAGCGGTAGGGGGTGGGGCGGCTGCCGCTGCCGGCGGAGCGGCCACGAAAGCGCCGGCCAGGCCGGCCGAAAGCGCCAGGGCAGTGCCCCACGCGCTTCTACGAATCCTAAGGTTCACCGTATGACCTCCTCGCGAAGTTAGCCGCCGGAGTTAGCTGTCGGGTTCGCGGCGCGAGTCGCCCCTACCGCTCGATGGCGGATTCACCCCGTAATTGGTTCCCCCGGTCGTGGCAAGGCGCCACGATTTGGCCTAAGCGGCACTGTACCGGCAGTGCTGGAACTTCGTCATGTCCGCCAGGCGCGCTTGTCCACGCCGCATGCGCCAGCAAGCGTGCACCGGTGCCTGGGAGGCGCCCGCTCGCACGTTTGCCGGGATGTGCCATAAAACGCCAGATTGGGCCCGCCGCCGCTTTAGTGAAGGCGCGCGGCCGGAAGCGCTGCGGGCGCGGGCGGCGGCGCGGACTGGGTGTTATGGCCAGACGGCGCCGCCGGCACGCCCAACACATACACCGTCACCGGCTCAATGCCGAACTGGCTCACGGCGGCTCGGCCCTGGTTCATGAAAATGTCGATCCGATGGCCCGCGATGGCGCCGCCGGTGTCCATCGCGCGGCCGACAAATCCGCTGGCGGGCAGCACGCGGTCGTGATAGCCCGTGACGAACAGCGTGCTGCGCATCGGAATCACGCGCGGGTCCACCGCCACCATACCCGGTGCCAGCGGACGGCCGTACGCATCCACCGGCCCATACGGATAGTTGGCCGCATAGGTCGGGCCATAGGCGGTCGCGATGACA
This sequence comes from Bacillota bacterium, assembly GCA_021846505.1. Classification (GTDB taxonomy): domain Bacteria; phylum Bacillota; class Sulfobacillia; order Sulfobacillales; family JAIMBI01; genus JAJZWV01. Next base: position 6,611 of record JAJZWV010000040.1, on the reverse strand, counting down.
TGCAGCACTTGCAGCACCGGGCGCCCATCAATCTGGCGCAGCGCGTGCACAGGGGCGGCGGCTGCCCGGTGATGAGCTTGGCGCATCCACGCGTGCACGGGCGAAAAGCTCCACAGGCGCGCATTCGATGCCGCCGCGGTGTCGCCGTGCGCCATCGCGGATCCAGCGGCGGCCAGCACCAGCACCAGCACTGAGGCGCCCACGCGAGCCATCCGCCGCGCCCGGCGGTGCCAAGACTGCCAGAGTCGCCCCATCTGGCTCACGTGCTTGATTATGGGCTGGGTGAGCCGCTCAGCGCGGCTCGCAACTTCCAAGGCCATCTGAGGCACCTCCTTTGGTTTGGCCACTGCGGGCCGCAATATATCGGCCCGGCCTTGCCGGCACGCCGCCACCATATCGGGAGAGCGGCCGCTGTGCACCCCGCGAGGCCGGCGCTGTCCGCCGCTGGCGGCCGCCAAGCATCAGGGCGCGCCGTGTCAGCGAGAAAACGTGCCGGGTTTCACCGGAGTGGCGGAATTCGTCTGAAATGGGTGCCGCGCAAAAATCACGGGACCACGATGCGCTTCAGCAGGCGCCCACCGCCACCAGCCAGGAAGATGTTTCCTGTGGGACGGATAGGCGGCGCGCCCCGCTTGGAAAGTAGCCCTGAGTGGAGGACACGTCCCAGGCCAGCCCGCTGAAGGGGCCGGCGCCGGTAAGGCAGCGCATCATGGCGGCTTGGGGCCCGACACGCCCAGCTCTTCCCCAGCGCGGCGCCGACCCACGAGGTGAGCCGCCCAAACTTGCTGGCGGACCGTGCCGGGTGGGCCCGACGGCATCGCCCGCCAGCGGCCTAGGCGCCCGGAAAGGCCGGCAGGCCCACCGCTGCTGCGCGGTCCAAGATCCACCAAGGGTCCGCAGCGGGGGCGATGGCTTGCACCGGCAGGCCTGCAGCCGGATCGGCAAACGCCTGGCGGACAATGGCGGCTTTATCCGGGCCCCGCGCCAGAAAGACGACGCGTCGGCTCAAATTAAGCGCCGCAGGGGTGAGGGTCAGCCGGGCGCTGCCTTTGGACGCGACGTATGGTGCGGCCGTCCAGCCCGCTTGGGTGAGCGCCGGCGAGCCCGGAAACAGCGAAGCCGTGTGGCCTTCCGGGCCGACGCCCAGCCAGGTCAGGTCCATCGTGGGGCGAGGCCCCAGGACGGCCGAGAGGGTGGAGGCATATTGCCGCGCTGCCTCATCGGGCGAGAGATTGTCGAGAAGGGGCCAGGGGTGAACCTGGCCGGGCGGCACCGGCACGCGGTCCAGCCAGCGGCGGCGCGCTTGCCCGTAGTTGGAGTCGGGATGGTCGGGGGGCACCGGGCGCTCGTCGCCCCAAAACAGTTCCAGCTGGTGCCAGGGCCACTGGCGGCGGGCTTCGGGCGCGCCCAGCTGGTCAAACATCTCGAGCGGCGTTGTGCCTCCCGACAGCGCCACCGCCACTTTGGCCCCGCGGGCCTCCTGCAACACTCGTGCGAACAGCGCCAGCGCCGCCGCCGTAACGTCCTCCACCACCAGTACGTGGCCCCGCATGGGGGTCATGGGGCCTCTCCCGGATAGGCCAGCTCCAGCCACCGAAAGGCGTCGGCAAACAGGGGATCAAAGCCCTCCGCGAGCGCCGCTGACAGCTGCGGCGCCGTGTCGCGGCCCACTCGGGGCAACTCGGCGGTGGCCAACCGTGTGGAGCCGCGGCGCACTTCGGCCAGTACAGTGCCGTCGCCGTGGCGGACCACCGCTTCCGCCCCGTCGAATCCAAGCGTGATGCGATCGAGCCCCCCGCGCGGCCGGCGCTCAAACGTGAAGGCGACCGGAGGCCGGTGGCGCCGCGACCACCGCCCAGCGCCCGAGCCGGCATCAGGGCGATAGTCCAGGCGGTTGGCGAGCCATGCCGCCAGCCAAAGCGCCGATCCGGCCTGGCTACCCGCCACCGTGACCGACGCGAGTGTGTCCAGCAGCGCCAGGCAGGGCTCGGGGTCAAACGCCACCGCCAGCGCCTCCCGCCACCCGGCGGTGCGAATCCAGGCCAAATCCAAAAGACCCAAGTCACCTTCGTGCTGAAACAGCGGGCGCCAAGGCTCCCAGGGGCGATCCAGCCTGGCCGTGTCCAGCACCACGTGGTCCACCGTTTCCACCAGCCCGGCCAGCTCCGGAGTGTCCAGCACTTCGTCGTCGGCGACAAAGAGATACACGGGCACGTCGGGCAGCAGCAGCGGCAACACCAGCTCGGCCCAGTGGTCGGCTACCGGCGCATCGGCGGTCACGGCCACCAGCTCCGACCCCAGCCCCACCTCGGGGCTGCCACAGAGAGCCACGTGATCCGCCGCTGCCGCCCGACGCGACAGGTACAGCACCACCACCCGCCCCGGGTGCGACTGGCTCACCTGAGTAATCGTGGCGTCCAAGGCTTCCGAGGGTTGGTGCGCCAGCACCACCAGGGTCTGCGTGTGGGCGCGGCCAAACGCGCCATGGCCGGCATGCAGCTGGGCCCATAAGTCTGTCCAAGCCGCCGCGATGGCGGCGGGAGCTAGGTGCGCGCGAGATTTGGTGCTGGCCACGCCGTAACCTCCCTCAAAGTTTCCTCGGATCGTTCGTGATGTGGTTCGATGGTCCTTGGCCGCCCTCCACCTGGCTCGAGCTGGCCGGTCGGTAGCTAGAGGCGCCGCCACCGGCGATGATCCCGCTCCAGCATCGCCATGGCGGGTTCCGGGCCCCACGAGCCCGCCTCATAGGGGGCAGGCGGGTCCGCGCTGCCGTCGCTCCACTCCTCCAGAATCGGGTTGATGAGCTTCCACGCTGACTCCACCTCGTCGACGCGGGCAAATAGCGTTGCGTCGCCGGTCAGGCAGTCCAGCAGGAGCCGCTCGTACGCCTCCGGCGACGCCCCCTCAAAGGCACTGCCGTATTGAAAGTCCATGTGCACGCCGCGAATGCGCACGGCGGGTCCCGGGACCTTGGTGCCGAACTTCAGCGAGATGCCCTCATCGGGCTGGATGCGAATCGCCAACACGTTGGGCTCGATCTCGGGCATGTCCAGCGACTGAAAGAAGCGGTGGGGCACGCGCCGAAATTGGATGGCGATTTCACTCACCCGCTTGGCCAAGTGCTTGCCGGTGCGGAGATAGAACGGCACTCCGCCCCAGCGCCAGTTATCGACCGCGAGCTTGGCCGCGACGAACGTCTCCGTCATGGTGTCGGCGGCGACGTCGGGCTCCTCCCGGTATCCGCGCACCGGCTGGCCATCCACCACCCCCGCCGCATACTGGCCCCGGACCACGTCCCGCGCCACCTGCTTCGGGGTAAAGGGGTGGATGGCGCGCAGCACTTTAACTTTCTCGTCGCGCACCGCGTTGCCCTCGAACGAGACCGGCGGCTCCATGGCCACCAGCGAGAGCAGCTGCATCAAGTGGTTCTGCATCATATCGCGAATGGCGCCGGCGCGGTCGTAGTAGCCCCCGCGCCCCTCTAGGCCAATGGACTCGGCCACCGTAATTTGGACGTGGTCCACGTACTGGCGGTTCCACAGCGGCTCAAAAATCCCATTAGCAAACCGAAACACCAAAATGTTTTGGACGGTCTCTTTGCCCAGATAGTGGTCCAGGCGAAAAATCTGGTCCTCGGCAAACACCTGGTGCAAGTCTTGGTTCAGCGCCACCGCGCTGGCGCGGTCTCGGCCAAACGGCTTTTCCACCACCAGCCGGGCAAAGTGGCCGCCGGCCGGCGGGCTGTTCAAGCCCGCTTCGCCGAGGCGCTTGGCGATCACCGGGTAGGCGAAGGGCGGCGTGGCCAAATAGAACAGGCGGTTCTTGCCCGCCCCGGCTTCCTGCTCGATCGCCTCGAGCCGCTGGCTGAGCTGGCGGTATGCCGCGGGATCGTCGAAATCCGCGCCAATAAACCCCGTGCGCGACAGCAGCCGCTCGAGTACGTCGCGGTCAGGCGGCCGCCGCGAAAATTGCTGGACCGCCTGGCGCATGTCCCGGCGAAACGCCTCGTCGCTCTGGTCACCGCGCGAAAAGCCCACCACCGACAGATTGGGTGGCAGCAGGCCGTCGCACGATAGGTTGTACAGCGCCGGAAGCAGCTTGCGGCGGGTCAAGTCGCCGCCCGCCCCAAAAATCACCAGCGTGGCCGGCTCCGCCCGGCGCACGGCACCCATGCCCGCCCGAAGCGGGTTGGTGGCGATGCCCATCGTCCAAAATTCCCCCTTATGCGCGCATCGATCAGGTTTCGGTGTGGACCGCGTGGCCGCCAAACTCATTGCGCAGGGCGGCGATGACTTTGGCTCCGTAGGACTCCGGCTGCCGCGAGCGGATGCGGCTCAGCAGCGAGAGCGCAATGACGGGGGTAAACACATTCTCAGCAATAGCCTCTTCGACGGTCCAGCGCCCTTCCCCGGAATCGTCGACATAGCCGGCCAGTCCCTTGAGGGTGGGGTTTTTGCCGTACGCGTCGGCCAGCAGCTCCATCAGCCAGGAGCTGACCACCGACCCGTGATTCCACAGCTCGGCAATAGCTGGCAGGTCCAAGTGAAAGGCGCTGGCCTCCATCACTTCAAAGCCTTCGCCAATCGCGGCCAGCATCCCATACTCCACGCCGTTGTGGACCATTTTGACAAAGTGCCCGGACCCCAAGGGGCCGGTGTGCAGGAGTCCGCCCTCCGGGGCCAGTGTCTTTAAGTACGGCTCCACCAAGCCGTAAGCCCGATCGCTGCCGCCCACCATAAGGCAGTAGCCATTTTTCAAGCCCCAGATGCCGCCGGACGTGCCCGCGTCCACCATCTCGATGCCCGCTTCGGCCAACAGTGCGCCGCGGCGCATCGAGTCGCGAAAGTTAGAGTTGCCCCCGTCGATCAGGACGTCCCCTGGCGACAGCAAGTCTTTCAAGGCAGCCACCGTGCTTTCGGTGGGATCGCCCGACGGCACCATCACCCACACGAGGCGCGGAGCCTCCAAGCGGTGCACCAAGTCGGCCAGCGAGTCGGCCGCCGCCGCGCCGGTGGCTTCGGCCACCCGCGCGGTGGTGCCGGCGTCGCGATCCCACACCGCCACGCGGTGGCTTCCCTCGCGGAGCCGCTCCACCATGTTGGCCCCCATGCGGCCCAAGCCCACCAATCCAAACGCCATGCCAGCGCCTCCTTCTCGTGTCCGCTCTATGCCTCTCCATCTGTCGCAGCCGCCGAGCGTCTCCGAATCCCAGCGGGGCGGCCTTATGGCGCCAGCCGTGCCAGCAGCTGGTCCAGTCCCAGGGCCGGATCGCCCCCAAGATTCACGGCTAGCACCGGCCGCCCCCGCGACGAGAGCGCCTTTAAGTCACCTTTGGCCTGTGCCGCAATGAGCACGTTAAAGCTGTACGGCAAGCCCGGCACCGGCTCCGCGGCGACGCGCTCCTCGGGGGCGATGAGCTGAAGAAACCGGCCCTTGGCCGGACCGCCTTTGTGGAGCTGGCCGGTGGAGTGGAGAAACCGGGGCCCGTAGCTCACAGTGGCGGCCAGCCCGGTGCGGGCGCGCAGCGCCGCCTGCAGCGCGGCGAAGCGGGCCGTGAGGTCGTCGCGCTCGGGCAGATAGGCCATCACCGCGACATACTCGCCGGGCCGCGCATCTTCCAGCCAGGCGCGCAGCAGCGGCGCCAGTGCTGGGCTCTCAACACCCAGGTGGGGCACGTCTTCCACCTCGGGGAGCCGGCCGCTCTCCTCGTACAGAGCCAGCATCTCCCGGGTGTTGTCCTTGCTTTCCTGCACATTGGGCTGGTCGAAGGGATTGATGCCCAGCACGCGACCTGCCAGTGCTGTGGCGGCTTCCCAGCGAAGAAACTCGCCCCCCAAGTCCCAGACATCGGACAAGGTGAACGTTAAGCGCGGCAGCTGGCCCAGCCGGTCCACGGCAGCCTCGAAGGGGTCTTCGGCCAGGCGGAGTGCCACCAGCACCCGATCCGCGCCATATTCTTGTGGAGCTCCCAGCTGGCCCTCGGACACCGGCACTACACCGGTGCCGTTCTTGCCGGTGGACTCGGCCAGCAGCTGCTCCAGCCAAAGCGCTACCGGCTGGAGGCGCCCCACGCCGTGCAGTGTGGCCTTGTCCCGGCTCGCCTCGACGCCGCCGGCCAGAAACGCGGCCAGGGAGATCGCGGGATTATCCGCCCCCGCGGTGTCGCCAATGCGATCCCGCATCGCTTCAGCGGAGGATAGGAGCGCCGCACCGTCCAAGTCCAACAGCGCGGCTGGCACGAGGCCAAACAGCGTGAGGGCCGAATAGCGGCCCCCAATGTCGGCGGGATTTTGAAACACATGCCGCCAATGCTCGCTGGCGGCTTGGTCCGCCAGGCGGGTGCCGGGGTCGGTAATCGCGGCAAAATGGGGCCCGGGCTCGATGCCCGCCGCCTCTAAGGCCTGCCAGTAGTAGCGCTGGAAGTTGTCGGGCTCCGTGGTGGTGCCGGACTTGGATGCCACCAAAAACACGGTGTGTTCAAGGGGGAGGGTGTCGCGCAGGTTCGCGACCGTCTCTGGGTCGGTGGAGTCCAGCACTCGAAGCGTGAGTGCCTCGGGCCCGGGCGAAAACACCTGGCCCCACACGATCGAAATCAGGCTCGAGCCGCCCAT
>JAJZWV010000005.1 GCA_021846505.1 Bacillota bacterium | reverse complement strand
CCAAAAGCGTCTCGGCGTTGTCAGCCAGGCCCCAGGGCGGCGGCGCGAGCGCCCCGGCGTCGCCCATCACGACTCGGCGCGGGCCCAACAGGCCCAGGTGCAGCCACACGCTGGACGACCCCGGCCCCCCGTTAAAGGCAAAGGTCACCGGCCGTGTCGCCGGGTCGGCGCCCTCCAGCACGTAGGCGGTGAGAAACATCTCGGCTTTGGGCTTGAAGCCGGTCCACTTTTGGTCCTCCAGCACTTCTTCTTTGAGCACGACCCGCCCCGCGGTGGCGGTGTAGCGCAGCTCCCCGCCGGGCGTGGCCAGCACGTGGTGCGTGGCTGCCAGGTCATCGGAGGGCGCGGGGTGCTCGGTGCGGGTGGGGTCGGTCGCCTTTTGGCTGTCGGCTTCGCCTGGCGATTCGGGCATTATTGCTGACTCCTTTGCTGGCGGGCCATTTGTGAGTCGAGAACGAGTTCGGGCTCAGGAAGGCAGCAAACGGGATGGATCGTTCGAGGAAGTGTGCCGGCGGCAGGCCGATGTGTCAAGGACCGTGGCGTGCGCGGTCCTCGTCCCCCACTCTCCTGTGCGCGGGAACCGGCGGACGATGCATCGGCGGCCGGACGGGCCACTCTCGAAATCCGCTCACGGTTAACTTTTTATCGACTTCTCCCTCGCGGTAGTTTCGCTGACGTCTTGTAGTAGGTATGCCAAGCCGCGGCGTGACCAGATGGCGCGGCTGGTGGGGACCGGCTTCCGGAAGACGCGCCGAGTGCGAATTTGTTTGGAGAGATCGGCCGGGCCGCGCGGTTCACCTTGCCATCCCGCCTGGATCAGCGTGGATGCCGGTACGATGGTTCCTGGATGGTCGAGCAGCGTCATGAGGATCCGGGCGGCAATGGGTGCTACGGCCATCCATCGGTTGCCCAGAAACAGGGCTTGTTGCCCCCGGTCGAAGGCCATCGCCGCAGATGACTGGGTTCCCGTTTAAACGGGGTAAGGCGCTGGAGAAAATCGCAAAATCGGCGCCGATGGGTCAATTGGCGCATGGCCATTATGCCTCCTGCTGCTTGGAGGGTTCCCTCGTGACTGCGCAGGAGCACCTCGCAACGAGCTCGCTCCTGCGCCGAGCTCGTGCCGGTCTGAAGAAACGTACTTGGCGCGCCTCCGAGGTGTGGCTCTCACGTCACATCAATGCCCGACCCGATGATGAAGTTGCACTTTCGTCGCGTCTTGTCTTATTTGGACCGACAGTCGGTAGGTTTTCTCTGATTGCCTTGGGCACGTGATGTCCCTCCGTGGCGGCTTGGCCCCGAGCAGACCGCCCCGGCCACTGGTCATCCGACCGTCCACACGCCCTCACGCGCTCCGGATCGCCGGTGGCCGACACCTTGCAGGCCATGCTGGACGGCGAGCTGGAGACCCACCTGGGTTATCCGAAGCACCAGGCGGGCCTCAAACCCACCCCGAACCGCCGCAGTGGCCGGTACCCCAAGCAGGTCACCGCGACAGCACGGCCCCGGGGGCCCTGATCTTGTGCAGGAATACGGCGTTGCGCCACACGCTGGCGCTGCGGCCGCTGGAGGCCATTCGCCAGTGGGTGACGGTGGCCTGCCATCTGCCGCCGCTGACGGCGGCGGAGGCGGGGCCCTATGTGACCCACCAGCTCCAGCAGGTGGGGATGGCCCGGCCGATCGTCACCGACGCGGCCCTGCAAACCGGCTGGGACGGGTCGCACGGGATCCCCCGGCGCCTCAACACCTGGGCTCGGGCGTGCGTGATGGCGGCGTATGGCGGCCAACTCACCCTCGTCGAGGATACCGTCGCCGCGACGGCGGCGACCGAGCTCCAGTGGGCGGGGGCGGTGTAACCCTGGGCGCCTGAGGCCGGTCGCCTGCGCGGGGCGACGAGCAGGTCGTCCCGCGCTCGTGTCCTCCGACGCGGCCAGCGAGCGTGGGATCCGGGGCGGCCACACAGCGCGAGACTCTACACGATTCCGCCTCTGGCGCTCCCCATCAAGGTGCAGGCCAGCAACGGTGGTCCGGCCCGGGTCGTGGGACTTCCCCTGTGAGCGCACCGGCATCCCGGCCTGATGGCCCTCGATGAACTGGAGTCGAGGGTTCCTTAGGTGGTAACACCCCGAGCACCAGCACCGTAACGTGGGGTGTTTGACCGCTCCCTCGGGATCGTGAAACGGGCCACGGACCCGGACGTGGGCGCGCGGCGCATCCCGATCGATTCCCGTGCGGTGCGGGCGCTTTGACGGGAGATTCTAATCCCGCCGGGTCTCGGACGCCTCCGCCACCAGCCGCCAGCGGGACGAGCGGCGCTCAATGAATGCGTCAAGGGAGTACGGGGATGAACCGGCGTAGCGGTCGAGCCCATAGAGGCCGGCAAACACCACCGCGTAGATAATACCGGTCCCGATGTCCGTGGTGCCGGCGGTATAGGGGCCGCCGAACCCTTCGGCAAACACCCACACCAGCACGCTGAACCCGAACCCCGCCACGTAGCCCGCGCGCCGGGCGAACCCGAGGATAAGTCCGAGCGCTATCACGCTCTCGATCACCGCGGTGGCGATGGCAAATCCCATCGGGTCGATGCGTATCACGTGCTCGGCCCCGGAATACAACCATGCGAGCCACGAGGGCTGTCCCTCTCCTGCGGCCACTACCTGCTGCAGATACGAGGTCAAAAACGCCGGGTGCCATTTGAACTCGGCGTCAATCGCCCAGATGATGCCGAACGCCACGCGCAGCGCGGCCACCTTGCGCGCCAGCCCCGGCGGGGGCGAGATCCCGTTTGCCACGCCTCATGCTTCCTTCCGCACCAGTCCGAACGCGCATGACCATTGTACTCGCGTATTCTCACTGTGGGTAAGTGGACCCGGTCGTCAAGACAACCGATCAGACTGTCGCAGTCCCCCTCTGCGATAGGTGTTAAGCCCCTGGGGACAGGTCAGCACAAGAAATTCACGCACCCTTTATACGGGGGATCCTCGGGGGGATCGATCGCCACGCCGTCGGGCAAGGCCGGCGGCTGGGGCGGGCCCGCCGCATACCGTTCGGGGTGGCGGGCGTGGGCCGCGGCCAGGACGGCGGCCCGCTGCCGCTGGACCGCGGGCCCCTCGCCCCGATGGACGACCCCGCCCGGGGGGCAGCCACCCGAGGCCGCTGTGCCGATGCTCCGTATGGTACCCGTGGAAAAACGACCGCCACCACCGGCGCGCCGCCGCGAGGCTGGGTGTAGTAGCCAGCCCGACTTGCCCGCAGCAGACGGTGTTCGGTGTCCGCGAATTGCGGTGCCAAAACGGCTGCAGTGGATGTGACGGCCCCTTCTGTCCTGACCGAAGGCGTCAGCGGAAGGCTTCGCACGGATCCGGCAGCCCTATGTCGAAGCGTGCCGGTGACGGGACGGCCTTAAGTGGGTCAGTGGCCTGCGGGGTAACGGCCCGGGCGCAAACGCCACATGTGTGGTGTTTTCGCCCGGGCGAGAGGAAGGTCGGCGTCCTGTCTGGGCACGGCCAAGCCGTCAAGGTCGGAGCCGCGCTCCCGCCCTCGGCATGGCAACGAGCGAACCCCGACCCTGCTTAAGGCAGGGGACCGGTGCGGTCCGGCGGCCAGGCCTGGGACAGGCCAATGGCCAGCCCCCGACAATCGTCTGCTGTAAGAGCCGCTTGCGCACCTACCGGACCCAGGGGCCAACGCTGGCAAGACCGTCAATCGGTCCAACCCAGACGCCGGCACTGCCCTCGTGCGCTCTGGACCGCCGTTGGCCGGGGTCAGACATGACGTTCAAGCACCTGCACGGAAGCCGCTGGCGAGGAACCGTGGCTGATAGGAACCCGGACATGCAATTCGAGACGGCCGCGCCAAATAGTGCGGGACGTGACAGTGGAGCCGCTTCGAGAAGTGGACGAAAGTCAGGTGGGCGACGGCGACCCGTCCAGCGGGGATGCTCGTGCGTTTGGAGGGGAGGGGACAGGCTGTTCCCTGTAGCCCGTCATCAGCAACGGCGAAGTGCTCCCGTCGGCTCAGGTCGCCCGGCACGCCAGCCAGCACCGCAAGACCTCGCTGACGGTGGGATGGGGCACGCCCAGCATCTCGCGCCGGGGCGTGATGACTTCCAGCACCGCGAGCGTCCCGTGCTCGGTGGCTTCGGCGACCGAGAGGCGGTCTACCCGCGTCGTCAATCCGCAAAGCCCACCCCGAGGGGCGCTCACTGGTCGCATTGCACATGTTTTACGCCCCCTGTGGTGGGCACGCGGATGCCCGGGGCGGAACCGTGGCTGGCACAACGCCACTAGCGTTATGTTTGGCTTGGTTGACGACATTGGTGAGCGGGAGGACAACGACGGTGCAGTCGTCGTGCGGCTAGGTCCCAATTGGCCGAATCAGACGGGCGCTGTGACCAACATGCAACAGTGCCTTATGAAGGATTCGGTACGATCTGTGGGGGCATTGGGGGCCACCGCCGAACACAGAGACCCGGGTGGCCAATACTCCGGAGCAAGCACGCCCCTCGTTTCCGATCAACTCGGCGCGGGACGCGCGTCGCCCTTTGCGACACGCCTCGCTTCCAGAGCCAACGAAGTGGGAAGGGGTGGGGAGAGCGGGGGGACACGGAACACTGATTCGGGTCGCCCGCCGGCGAACGAGCAGGAACTGCTGCCGTCGGGGGCGGGGCACAGAAGTGTGCGCTACGGTGTTGACGACTGGTTAAGGTAGAGTCCGTCTAAAGGCGCGTGTGCGATGCCAAGGCTTTCTTGCACTCGTTGTCTTGTAGACGCCACCAGGTCTTCGGCGTGTTTCCACACCGTATCGATCTCAGGAGCTTTGTCGGCGAAAATCTCGGAGAAGTCCGCCGTCCAAATGCCAATGTTGGTGTGGATGGACTCCAGCGCAGCCGCCATCAGTGGATTCGGCGGAGATCACAGGGGCGTCCCTACGTCACCACATGCGCTAACTGAGAAGATGGCCTCTCGTTGAAGGATGCGCAGTCGTGGGCGTTCATGGAGCGGGTCCGTCCATGCGCGCCGGCCGAGCTGCCCGTCCTCGAGGGACACGACGCCGTGCACGGCGCGGCGCAGGTCGGCCCAGATCCGTGGGGTAATCCGCCAGACGGCGCTGGACATCCGGGCGGACCGGGAAGCCGTAGGGGAAACAATCGGGGTCCGGCGCCCCGGGCGCATCCCCCAAGAGGGCCTCCGCCACTGGGCCAGCCGATACGTTTGCGCCCGCGGTGGGTCGAAGGCCCGCAAGGCCTCCCGGTGGAGCAAACCTTTCAGGCGCTGAAAGGCGCATGCGATCGGCCACCGCAAGTGATCGAGCTCCAGCACCGCGGCGGCATCGGCCGCCGCGGGCGCCAGGGAGGTCAGCACTAGGACGGAGGCCGCGGCCTCCAAGGCCGCCGCGGCCACGGGATGGCCCCGGTTCCGAGCGGCCTGGCGCGCCTGACGCGGGCGGGCTCGGCGGTGATGGGCGATTTGCGGAGCGCCGAGCCGCAAGGGGAGCGGGGGTCGGGCGGCGGTGCCCGGGATCTGCACCGCCCAGTCGCCTGGGCGTGGCCGTGGGCAGCGGCCGCACGGCGTCCAGGACCGCCAGGGGGTGCCGCCCCGGGTTTCCCACCGCACCGCCTACCCCACTCGCCCCACGACGTCCGCCCCTTGGGCGGTCACGGGGGCCAACGCCGGGGCGTTCGCACAATTTCGGTCCCCCAGCACCACATCGGGCGGGCGCAGGACACCCGCGTGAGCGACTCCGCGCCAGGAGCGTCCGTCAGCTCGGGAGGCTCCCAACACGCCGTCGCGAGATTCCACTGGGCGTGGAGGCGCCAGGGGGTCCCCGGACTGCCCGGGCGTGGGATCGTACGCCCATCGGCCAGGACGACCCGCCCGCGGTGCGGCACGCCGGCCGCCCCCGCCGTGAGTGCGGAACCATTGGTCGCGCAGAGGGCCCAGCCACGCGGGCGCGTGGCGCAACCGCTTCAGCACGGCCACATCCGACACCGGCGCCAACCCGATGCGGCGCGCCCGCGCGGCCGTCGCGCGCAAGGACCCATCATTCCACGCAGAGGCGAAGATCAGGGGCAGCAAGGCGTCGGTGGACGGAATCACCCGCCGGCGCGCGATCGCCCCGGTGGCCCACGCGGCGCCCTCCCAGCCGGCGGGCCAGCAGTGCCGCACAAGCTCCCACTGTTGTCTTCAGGCTTTCTGCCACGGCATCGCCTGACGCGGTCCGCGTCCCCGTAAGGCCATGCCCGCTCACCTCCGTCGTCCCGGTGGGGATCCCCGGCCACTTCACGAGCGGAGGGCTAAACTCCTTTGCGGCACCATTACCCTTTCCAAAGTTTGCGCATATGGGGATGCAGGACATCCTCGTGGTGGCGGTGGACAACCTCAGCGGGTTCAGTGAAGCGATTGCGACGGTGTTCCCGCGGGCCGACGTGCAGACGTGCATTGTCCACCAGATCCGCAGCGCGCTTAAGTACGCCGCGCGCAAGCACTGCGGGGCCCTCACCGCGGCGATGCGGCCCATCCACCAGGCGTCCACGGAAGCCGCGGGGACGGCGGCGCTGGGGGACTTTGCCGCTGACTGGAGGGACCGGTATCACGGTGGGGTGGTCGTGGCAGGTCAACTGGCACGAACCGGCGACCTGTTGACCTGTTATCGGCATCCCGAGGGGTTGCGCCACCCCATCTCCACCACGAACCTCACTGAAGGGTTCCACCGGCCGGAGCGCCAGGGGACCAAGAGCAAGAGCCTGAACGACGGACACGGCGCCGACGAAAATGCTGTACCTGGCGGGCCAAGAGCCTAGTGGCTGTGGACGCAGCATCTGCCGACCTGGGGCGAGATTCTGGGGCAGTTGGTCATCTCCTTTGAGGATCGGCTGGCCCCCTATCTGAAATGACCACATGGGAGTTTGCACAACGCCCTTGACAGTCCCCTTGGCCCCGAGCGTGCGCCGCCTCGCACCGTCCCATGCCTGCCTCGCTCTTTGGAACTAGGGCGTGGCGCTCGTTGGAGCGCAGCAAAGACAGGGCGGCCGACTCTCGGCGGAACTCCTTGGCCGCGCCACCATGGTGCTGAGGTGATCGCCATGAACCAGAGGACCTTCGAAGTCGAGGGCGGAGGGGCGCCGGCTCAGCCGGTGCTGGAGATTGAGGGCTTGGTGGTGGCGTACGGCTCGGTGCGGGCCGTCGACGCCGTGAGCTTCCGTGTGTGCGCGGGTGAGGTGGTGGGGCTGTTGGGTCCCAACGGGGCCGGCAAGACGTCGATCTTGTCGGCGGTGGAAGGGCTGGTGGCTCCTCGGGCCGGGCGGGTGGCAGTGGCCGGCCGGGATATTCGCCAGCACCCAGTGGCGGCCCGCGCCCAGCTGGGCGTGCAGCTGCAGCACACCGCGTTTCAGCCCGACCTCACGCTGGCGCAGCTGATAAAGCTGTACGCCGGCCTGCAGGGCTGCCGGCTGGACGCCGCCGGTGTGCGCCAGGGGCTCAATCGGGTGGGGCTGGGGGAACTGGCGAGCCGGCGCTTCGGGCAGCTGTCGGGCGGCCAGCAGCAGCGGCTGGCGCTGCTGGCGGCGCTCATTCATGAGCCCGCCCTGGCGCTCTTGGATGAGCCCACCACGGGCTTGGACCCGCAGTCGCGGCGAGAGCTGTGGGACCGAATTTCTGGGCTGGTGGGCCGCGGCACCGGCGTGGTGCTGACCACCCACTCAATGGAGGAAGCGGCCGCGCTCGCGTCCCGCCTGGTGATTCTCCACCGGGGCCGCGTCAGGGCCACGGGCACGCCGGAGGATCTGGTGGCCCAGTTTCAGAGCGATCCGGGGGTGCGGCGGGTGGCACACGGCCAGCCCACCCTAGAGGACGTCTTTCTGGCGCTCACAGGAGGTGCAGAGCAGTGAGAGAGGCTGTAGGATCCCGTCAGGTGCCGTCCGCGGGGCAGGCACTGGGGCTCATGGCGTCCGCCGAGCTGGCCGCCATGGCCCACAATCGGCGGTCGCTGCTGTGGACCACGGCGGTGCCGGTGGCCATACTGGTGCTGGGGGCAAGCCAGCTGCATCCGGGAACCCCCCACCGGGCGATTTGGTCCATCGTGGCGCTGGCCAGCATGATCGGGGCGTTTGTCCTGGGGCTCTTGGGATATGCCACCGACTTGGTGGGCTATCGAGAGCGCGGCGTATTTCGCCGCCTCCGGACGACGCCGGTGCCCGCGAGCCTCATTCTGGTGGTGCGGGCGCTGACAGCGCTGCTGGCCATCCTGATTCAGTTCCTGGTGGTGGTGGCCGTGGCGGCCTTCGCTTATCACGTGCACCCCACCATGGGCCGACTGGCCGGTGGGATAGCGGTGGTGGCCTTGGGCGGGCTCTCGGCGCTGGCCTTGGCCCAGCTGATCGTGGCCCGCACCGCCCGCGCCCAGTCGGCCACGGCGCTGGCGCGCATGGCCCTGATGGTGTCGCTGTTCATGACGGGGGTGTTGCTCCGGCTCTCGGCCTGGCCCGCCTTTTGGCGGCACGTGGCGGACTGGACGCCGGTGCGCCTCGCGGGAGCGCTCTTGGGCGCGACGCTCTTGGGGCAGCCCTGGAGCACCGCGGATTGGCAGCATGCCGCCGGCTTGGGCGGCTGGATTTTGGTGGCGGGGTTCGTGGGTGTGGCCGCCTTTCGGTGGGAGGGCGCGGACGGCAGTTCGTAAGCGCGGAGGTGAGGCCGTGGCACGGCAGGATGCAGCGCTGCCCCCGATTGGCGGGGGGACCAGCTGGCCGCTGGGCATGCCGGCGTTCTACCTGCTGTGCGTGGCCGTCGCTGCCCTGACGCTTTACGGAGAAAACCTGTCAACCCCGGCCGGCCATGTGCGCCTGGCGGTCACCGGGGCATGGCTCCTCGTGGCCCTGGCTTACTCGCGGCCGGCCCTCCGCCGCCCCGCTTTGGTGCTGGCGT
The DNA here is from genome assembly GCA_021846505.1 of Bacillota bacterium. Classification (GTDB taxonomy): domain Bacteria; phylum Bacillota; class Sulfobacillia; order Sulfobacillales; family JAIMBI01; genus JAJZWV01. Next base: position 93,336 of record JAJZWV010000005.1, on the reverse strand, counting down.
GGGGCGCCGCGGTGTATATGGCCCGCACGCCCCCCGCTCAGGACGGCTTTCTCATGCTGACCCTGGGCACGGCGGGTGCCACCGTCCCCCCGGAGCGGATCAAAGTGTTTGTGCCCACCGCGGCGGCCGTCACGATGGCGGCGCTGTGGCACCCCCACTGGAACGTCACGCTGGGCGAGGCCGGCACCGTGCTGTTCAACCTGGCCTGGCCGATGGTGCTCGGGCATGCGTACCACCTCAATGCCATGACCGCTCGGGCCCAGCGGGAGGCCATCGCAAAGCTGGAAGAGGCTAACCAGGCACTGGCCCGATACGCGGCGGAGGCGGACGAGGTGGCCGCGCTGCGCGCGCGCACCGCCATGGCGCGCGACTTGCACGACACGCTGGGCCACTCGCTGTCGGCGGTGACCATTGAGCTGGAAGCAGTGCGGCGCTTGGTGCGGCGCGCCCCGGAGGAAGCGGGCCAGGCCGCGGCGGCCGCTCAATCCGTGGCGCGGCAGGCCATGGCGGATCTGCGCGACTTCGTGGGCGGCCTCCGGCAGGATTCGGGTCAGCCCAGCCTGGCGCGCGCCGAGCTGGAGCGCCTGGCCACCGATGCGGCCCGCCGCAGTGGCTGGGCGCTTCAGCTGGCGCTGGCTGACCCGTGGCCGCCCGAGGCTGCGCTGCTGGTGCCGGTGCTGCGGGAAGCCATCACCAATGCGGAGCGGCATGCCCACGCCCATCGGGTGGCGGTCACGGTGCGGTGGGAGCCAGAGCAAGAGAAAGAGAGAGGGGAAGACGATGGCGGTGGGCAGGTCACCGGGGTGGTGGAAGACGATGGCGTGGGCTTCGCCGCCGAGGGGCCGGCGTCCGACGGACACTGGGGCCTGATCAACATGCGCGAGCGGATTGAAGCGGCCGGCGGGACGCTCAGCGTTGAGAGCCAGGTGGGCGAGGGCGCGCGGCTCACGGCCCGCGTGCCGGCCAGGAAAGGGGGCGCCTGATGGCGGCGATACGCATCTTAGTGGTGGAGGATCATGCGGTGGTGCGGCACGGCTTTCGCACAGTGCTGGGCTTAGAAGACGACTTTCGCGTGATTGCTGAGGCGGCCACCGGCGCTGACGCCATTCGGCTGGCCGAGGAGCACCGGCCCGATGTGACGCTCTTGGACATGCGCCTGCCCGACACCGACGGGGTGGCGGTCACACGCGCGATTGCGGGCCACGGCTGGAGCCGGGTGCTGGTGGTGACCACATTTGATGTGGAGGACTATGTCCTGGCGGCACTCCGGGCCGGCGCCGCTGGCTATGTGCTGAAAGATGTCGAGGTGGATGAGCTCTCCGCCATCATCCGGCGCATTGCCGGAGGCGACACGTTTATTCAACCCAGTGTGGCGCAGAAGTACCTGAGCTGGCTCGCCGCCGCGCCGCCCGCCCCCCTGGATCCTCTCACGCCGCGCGAGCAAGATGTGCTGCGCCTGCTGGCCGAGGGGTATTCCAATCGGCAAATTGGCGAGGCGCTGCACATCACCGAGCATACGGTGAAGAATCACGTGGCCGCCGTGCTGGGCAAGCTGCAGGTCACCAACCGCACGTCGGCCGCCCTCCAGGCGCGCGCCGTCCTGAAGCTGCCGCCGAGGGGCCCGACAGGCGATCGGGAGCCGTAGGGTGGCGCGGGATGATCGCTGGAGAAGTACGGAAGACTCGCCGCTCGTGTCGGCCGGCGCCGCCCCCGCAGCTGCCCGACCTGCGGCAAGGAGTTCCACTCGCCTGGTCGGGCTCCGGCTATCGGAAAAAAGCGCTTCGAAAGGCCAGTGGGCCATCGATCAAGCTAGTCCGTTTCCATACGTCTCGGGTGCCCAGGCTGCGAATCCGGAGCGGGTCATGGCCGGTGCATGGTTCGGGGGTGCGCTGCATCGTCGCGTCGCGACCGATGCGGCACCTGTCAAGCGCCTGTCGGCAGATGGGGCGCGACCAATCACAGGATAATTCACCGGGCATCCGACGGGGGATTGATCCAAGGCCGATCGGGGTGCCCAAGACTGTGGGGGGACCCGGCAGCAAAGCGACCCGGGGGCCGGCATGGGCCGCCGCCCGCACCTGTCCGCTCGGTCCGGGACGGCCGCGACCTCTCCGGGGTGGATGGGCGCGAGCGTCATCCAAGCCCACTCGCAGTGGCGCTGCTTGGCGCTGTACCACGTGAAGAGCCGCTGCAGCAGTCGCCGCCAGTCTCGGGAATCAGTCTCGGAAGGCGAACCACGGATGGTGCGACCCGCCGCACGGCGTCACTCGGTCCGCCTGAGCCCAAGACCAGCAATATGCGGCGCAAACCGCGAGCGCCTGTCAACGACGGCACCCTCATCATCGTGGCCCTGCCACGGTTTTGGGCTACCGCAGGCATGGGCCTGGCGTTAGCGAGGATGAGGCGAACCATGAATGAAACGTCGCAGCAGAATCGCGGCCATGGGGGTGGCGATGAGTGTAGGCGTGTTGGCGGGCTGTGGCGCTTCCCGTGTCCCGTCGACCTCTGCCCCGTCGCGAGCCGGACCTCCCGCTCCCAAGGCGCCGACGGTGTTGTCTAATGGGATCAGGCTGGCGGTGGTTCCAAAATCCTGGGCTCAAACGTCTATTCCGCGCCCGGATCGGTATGTCACGCTGACCGTTGCTTCGTCCCATCCGGCGGTTGCGGTGTATGTGGGACATCCCCTTACGGCTCAGGGCGTGGGCATTCCTACGAACCACTGGACGTTTGCCACTCGTGCAGGACGGGCGGCGGTCACCGAGCCAGCCGATGTGGCCTTTACCATGCAGCCCAACGGGTCGCTGTTGGGGGATGTTGTGGACGCTCATGGGCGGCTCTGGCTGCTGTTTTGGGGTCCAGGCAACGCGATGGCAAGTGTGCTGCGCGGAGGCCGCGTAGCTTCGTTGGCCTTGGGCTCATGGGGCATTGGGGCCATCAGCATGAGCAATCCGGCTCTGCGGGCGGTGCTGCACCACGACGAAGGCCTGGGTTGGGCGCGGCTCTTGCGTGTGCGGCCCTCCGCGTGGGTAGTGGGGGGTGGCGAGGACACGTGGTTGGCTTTGCCGAGGAGCCAGTCGTTTGACTTGTTTGCGGCTAATGGCACAGGAGGCAATGTTGTGTTCGCGGTGACCCGGGTCACCGCGAACACGCCGTCGATGTACGCGCATCCTCCGGACGGGTGTGCGTCACCATAGGTCAGCCGGATGTTTTGGCCCACTCTTGGGCGGCTTGAGCTTTTTCCCGTGGGACGGCGAATATACGGCGTTCCCGCAAGACCCGATGCTCCGACCTCCCCACGGCGGCGGGAGGCACGTCGCCGTCGCAGCCTCCGTCCCGGTTTTTCATGGGGCGGGTGCAGCGCAGCGTCATGGGGAGCTATGCCCGTGGAGGAGTCCCGGTCATTCTGCCATCGAAGACCCGGATGCGGCCGCTGCCCGGCTTGGTCGCCGAGCAGCGTGGGCCCGCTCATGGCCCGCCCATCCTCCCGCAGCGAAGTCCGGGTCCGCCACCCTGTGCTCAGCCGAGGACCGCGCCCCTGTCGGCCGATCCGACCAGGTCCCGGTACCGGCGCAGATACCCGCGCGTGGCGCGGGAAGGTGGCGGGCTCCAGCCAGCGCGCCGCTCGGCCAGCTCGTCTTCGCCGACGGCGAGCGTGATGCGGCGGGCGGCGATGTCAATCTCGATCCGGTCGCCGTCGCGGACCAGGGCCAGCGGGCCTCCGGCCGCCGCCTCCGGGGCGATGTGCCCCACCGAGATGCCGCGCGTGCCGCCTGAAAAGCGGCCATCCGTGATGAGGGCCACGTCGCGCCCCAGCCCCATGCCCTGGATGGCGGCGGTGGGAGCCAGCATCTCCGGCATGCCGGGTCCGCCCCGCGGCCCTTCGTGGCGAATCACAACCACGTCGCCGGCGTGGACCTGTCCGGCGCGGATGCCTTCGGCGGCCTCGGCCTCGGAGTCGAACACCACGGCAGGCCCGGCGTGGCCGGCCATGTCGTGAAGGCCAGCCGTCTTCACCACCGATCCCAGCGGGGCGAGGTTGCCGGTGAGCACGGCCAGGCCGCCGGTTTCGCTGTAGGGCGCCTCGAGCGGCCGGATCACGTCGCGGTCACCCGTGCGGGCGCCGGCGATCATGTCGCCCAGCGGCACGCCCAAAACTGTGCCGGCACTCAGGTGGAGAAGCCCGGGGCGGCGCGCCAGCTCGGCCAGGATGGCCGAGATGCCGCCCGCCCGGTGCACGTCTTCCATGTGCCAGGACGACGAAGGCGCTACGCGGCAGATGTTCGGCACCCGGCGGGACAGCTGGTCGATGCGCTCGAGCGTGTAGGGCACCCCCGCCTCCTGCGCCATTGCCAGGCCGTGCAGCACGGTGTTGGTCGACCCCCCCATGGCGAGGTCCAGAGTGAACGCGTTGTCAAAGGAGGCTTCCGTGACCACGTCGAGGGCCTTGACTCCCTTCGCCACCAGCCCAAGGAGCGCCGCCGCGGCCCGCCGCGCCAGCTCGTCCCGCTCCGGGGTGTCGGCCAAAATGGTGCCGTTGCCGGGCAGGGCCAGCCCCAGCGCCTCTGTCAGGCAGTTCATGGAGTTGGCGGTGAACATCCCGGAACATGATCCACAACTTGGGCAGGCCAGGCGCTCCAGTTCGAGAAGCTCCGCGCTCCCCATGGTCCCGCTCCGGTAGGCACCCACCCCCTCGAAGACGGTGACGAGGTCGATGGCCCGCCCATCGGGCAGGCGTCCGGCGGCCATAGGGCCGCCGCTCACGAAAACGGTGGGCACGTTGACGCGAAGCGCCCCCATCAGCATGCCGGGCGTGATTTTGTCGCAGTTGGGAATGCAGAGGAGACCATCAAAGGCATGCGCCATTACCATGGTTTCCACCGCATCCGCGATGAGCTCGCGGCTCGGCAGCGAATAGCGCATGCCCGCATGGCCCATGGCGATGCCGTCGTCCACGCCGATGGTGTTGAACATGAACGGCACGCCGCCGGCGGCCTCCACCGCCTGGCGCACCACCTCGCCGAACCGCATCAGGTGGCGGTGGCCGGGAATGATGTCCACGTACGAGTTGCAGATGGCAATAAAGGGCTTGCCGAAGTCCTCCTCGCGCACGCCCGCCGCGCGGAGCAGGGCGCGGTGCGGGGCCCGGTCCGGCCCCGCTTTGATGGTGTCTGAACGCATGGTCACCTCCGTAGGCTGCCCTGAGCCACCGGCTCTGCGGTCGGCGGCTCTCCAAGAATCATATCGTCGAGCGACTGGCCCACCTGCACCATGGGAAACACATTCTCCTGGGCAGAGACCCGGACATCCAGCAGTGCCGGCCCCTCCTGGCCGTCCAGCGCCTCCAGCGCCCCCCGGAGCCCCTCCCTGGTGTCAACACGGCGCCCGTACCAGCCGTACGCACCGGCCAGCGCCTCCCAATCCGGCAGCTGCCCCATGTCCACGGCTGAATACCGCGCCTGATGAAACAGCTCCTGCCACTGCCGGACCATGCCCAGACTGTTGTTGTTGATCACCACCACCCGGACCGCCAAGCCATAGTTTTTGGCCGTGGCCATTTCCTGCAGGTTCATCTGCAGGCTCCCGTCGCCGGTGATGAGCCAGACGGGCCGGTCCGGCCGCGCCAGCGCCGCCCCGAGGGCCGCGGGGAGTCCGTACCCCATCGTCCCCAGGCCGCCGGACGTCAGCCAGTGCCGCGGCTCCTGGATAGGGTTCAGCAGCGCCGTCCACATCTGGTGCTGGCCCACATCGGTGGCCACCAGGGCATTCGGGCCCGCGGCCTGGCAGACGGCCTGAATGACGCCCTGGGGGCGGAGCGGGCAGCCTTCGCTGCCGCCCAGCGCCATGGGTGTCGTGATCACCCACCCCTGGTGGGCCTGCCAGGAGCGAATCTCGGTCCACCAGCCGCGGTATTGCGCGCCGTCCCGGGAGACACCTTCCTCCGCGCAGGCCCGGACGAGCCGCGGCAGTGTGTCCGCCAGATCGCCGACCACGGCGAGGTCGGCGCGCACGCACTTGCCCACCTCGCACGGGTCAATCTCCAGATGGATGATGCGCGCCCGCGGGGCGAACCGCTGGCGCGGCCCAGTGACGCGGTCGTCAAAGCGGAGGCCCAGTCCGATGACCACGTCCGCGTTGGCGGTTGCGCGGTTGGCCGCGTACGTGCCATGCATGCCCACCAGGCCCAGGTGCCGGGGATGGTCGCCGGCAATCGCGCCTAATCCCATCAGCGTCGAGGCGACGGGGATGCCGGTCGTCCCGATGAGCGCCCGGAGCGCCGGCGAGGCTCCGGCGCTGATGAGTCCGCCCCCGGCCAGCACCAGCGGCCGCGCGGCTGCCCCGATCATCCGGGCTGCTCTGGCGATGGCGCTGTGGTCGGCCTGAGACACCGGCCGCAGCACCGGGGGCCGGGGATGGTGCGCCGCCACCGGCGCCAGCAGGACGTCCTTCGGCACGTCGATCAGAACCGGGCCGGGCCGGCCGCTTCGCGCAATGGCGAAAGCCTCCCGGACGGCGTCGGCCACGTCATCTGGTCCGTCGATAAACCGGTTGTGCTTGGTCACGGCCCGCGTGACCCCCAGCACATCAGTCTCCTGAAAGGCGTCGGTGCCCACCAGCGAGCGGATCACCTGCGCGGTCACGGCGACCAGCGGGATGGAGTCCATGTACGCCGTGGCCAGACCGGTAACGAGGTTGGTGGCCCCAGGGCCGGAGGTCACCAGGCACACGCCCACCCGTCCCGAGGCGCGGGCGTACCCGTCGGCGGCATGTACGGCCGCCTGCTCATGGCGCACCAGCACGTGGCGCAGCGGCGCATCGTACAACGCATCATACAGTGGCAGCGCGGCGCCGCCCGGATAGCCAAAAGCGACCCGGACACCTTCCTGCGCCAGGACTTCTATAAGCGCCTGAGCTCCGTTCACGTCCTCTCCCCCTTCCCTGAACCGTGGCCGCCGCTAAGTCAGCGCCACATGGCTGCGGGCCCAGAAGTGCTGCGCGACCCGGTCGCCGAAGGCTCGGGTGCCCAAGCCGGCATCCTCATCCAGCACGGCGTCAACCGCCTCGGTGAGGAACTGCGCCAGGTCCGGAGCGCCAAATGCGTAGCGGCACGCCAGTGCGAACGACAGGAGGGCGCCAGCGGGCGTGGCCACATCCCGCCCCGCCAGGTCCGGCGCCGACCCGTGCACGGGCTCGAACAGCCCCGGGCCTTCAGCACCGAGACTGGCCGAGGCCAGCGCGCCGATTTGGCCGACGATGCCGCCCAGCAGATCGCTCAGAATGTCGCCGAACAAGTTCTCGGTCAGGAGCACATCGTACTCGGCCGGATGCTGCACCAGGCGGATGGTGGCGCTGTCCACGAGTTGATGGTCCAGCCGCACGTCCCGGTACTCCTGGGCCACCTCCGTGACGACCTCCCGCCACAGCCGCGAGCATGCCAGGACGTTGGCCTTGTCCACCGAGGTGACTCGCCCCCGCCGCTCCCGCGCCGCCGCGAACGCCACGCGGGCCACCCGGCGAATCTCCCCCTCGTCGTAGGTCATGGTGTCGAGGGCGGCGCGGAGCCCGTCCTGCCGCACCCACTGGCGGCGGGGCTTGCCGAAGTAGAGGCCACCGGTCAGCTCGCGCACGAGGAGCACATCGACTCCGCTGGCGATCTCGGGCCGCAGCGGCGATCGCACACCTGGCAGCGCCCGGGCCGGGCGCAAGTTGGCGTACACGCCGAGCATCCGCCGGAGTGTGAGCAGTCCGGACTCCGGCCGCCGGTCTGGTGGCAGCCGGTCCCAGGCCGGGCCGCCGACCGCGCCCAGCAGGATGGCGTCCGCCGATTGGGCGTGCCGGAGCGTCTCCTCCGGCAGCGGTGTCCCGAAGCGGTCGATGGCCGCCCCGCCGATGGCGGCTTCCTGGACTTCGAGCCGGCGGCCGGTTCGGCTCTCGAACTCCCACGACATGCGTTCCAGCACCGGCCGAACGGCCGACACGACCTCGGGGCCGATGCCGTCCCCGGGCAGGAGCACCAGGCGCCAAGGTGGTGCCGCCATCAGGGCTTCCCCCCTTCCGCCGCACGCTCTTGGGCCAGTTCCCGCCTCAAGCGAGCCATGAGCCCGCCGGCGTCCAGCAGTTCCTGCATGAAAGGCGGCAGGGGGCGGATGGCGTAGTGCTCGCCACGCGTCCGGTTCACGATGATCCCGGCCCGAGCCTCCACCGCAATCTCGTCACCCATGCCGACGCCGGCCGCGGCCTCCGGCGACTCGTAGACCGGAAGCCCGATGTTGATGGCGTTCCGGAAGAAGATGCGGGCGAACGACGCCGCAATCACGCAGGGGACGCCCGCTCCTTTAATGGCCAGGGGGGCGTGCTCGCGCGAGCTCCCGCAGCCGAAGTTCTCCCCGCCCACGATGAAGTCGCCCGGCCGGTGGCCGGCGGGGAACGCGGGGTCCAGCGCTTCCAGACAGTGCGGGCCCAGCTGCTGCGGGTCGCCGGTCACCAGGTACCGGGCGGGAATGATGACGTCGGTGTCGACGTTGTCTCCATACTTCCACGCGCGCGCCATCACGCCACCTCCTCGCCCAGGATGGCTGCCGGGTGGGTGATGCGGCCGGCGACCGCCGAGGCGGCCGCCACGGCCGGGCTGGCCAGGTACACTTCCGCCGTCGGATCGCCCATCCGCCCGACGTAGTTGCGGTTGGACGTGGACAGACACCGCTCGCCCGCGCCCAGCACCCCGGTGTGGCCGCCGAGGCACGGCCCGCACGTGGCCGCACTGACCATGGCCCCTGCCTGCACGAACACCTCCACCAGCCCCTCCTGCACAGCCTTCAGGTAGACGTCCTGGGTGGCCGGGATCACGACCAGGCGGAGATTGGGGGCCACCCGCCGTCCCTGGAGAAGGCGGGCCGCAATCCGGAGGTCGGTGAGTCGGCCGTTGGTGCAGCTGCCGATAAACACCTGATCCAGCGGCACATCGCCCACCTCGCTCAGCGGACGCGTCTTGGACGGCAGCCAGGGAAACGCCACCTGCGGCTCCAGCCGACTGACGTCGATGTCGATGGAATCCAGATAGCGGGCATCGGGGTCCGGCGCCAGGAAGCGCGGCGGCCGCAGCGCCCGGCCGCGCTCGTAAGCCTCGGTGGCGGCGTCGGGGGTCACCAGGCCCACTTTGCCGCCGGCTTCGATGGCCATGTTAGACATGGTGAGTCGGTCCTCCATGGACAGCTGTCCAATGGCGCTGCCGCTAAACTCCATCGACCGATACCGCGCGCCGGCGTCTCCAATCAGGTGGATGGTGTGGAGGATGAAGTCCTTGCCGGTCACCCACGGCTGGGGCTGGCCGTGATACACGAACGACAAGGTCTCCGGCACCTTGAACCAGGTGCGCCCGGTGGCCATGGCATAGGCCAGGTCGGTGCTGCCGACCCCCGTCGCGAAGGCGCCCAGCGCCCCGTAGGTGCATGTGTGCGAGTCGGCGCCGACTACGATGTCGCCGGACACGACGATGCCTCGCTCCGGGAGGAGCGTGTGCTCAATGCCCCCACTCCCCTCCGGATAGTAGTGCCGGATGTGGTGAGCCAGCGCGAAGCGGCGCATGACGGACGTCTGGTTGGCGGAACTTGCGTCGCGCGCGGGCACAAAGTGACTCGCGACCAGCGCCACCCGCTCGGGATCAAACACGTGTGTGGCGCCGGCGGCCTCGAATTCGCGGATGGCCACCGGTGCCGTGATGTCGTTGCCCATCACCAGGTCCACCGGGACCTCGACCAGGTCTCCCGCCTCGACGGGCCGCCCCAGTTTGGCGGCCAAAAGCTTTTCGGCCAGCGTCATTCCCATCATTCCCATCTATCCCACCTCCGTAGCGGACTCCCGCGCCATCCAGCGCTGGGCGCGGTTGAGGGCCGCGAGATACGCAAGCGCGCTCGCCTCGAGCACGTCGGTGGACACCCCGTGGCCTCCGACGACGCGGTCCCCGACCCGGACCTGGCACGCCACCTCCCCCTGGGCGTCGCTGCCGGCGCTGACCGAGTGCAGCGCATAGTGCACGAGCGTTCCCGCCATGCCGGCGGCGCGGCTCAGCGCCTGGCAGAGCGCATCCACCGGCCCGTCGCCGGCGGCGGCCTCCCGCACCGGTTCCCTCCCGGGCCGCCGGATCGTCACCGTGGCTGTGGCCTGCCGGCCCCCGAGGCTGGAGACGTGAAAGGTCTCCAGCATGAAGGAGTCGTCATCGCCCACCAGGCGCTCCTCGGCTAGCGCGCGGATGTCGTCGTCGGTGACCTCTTTCTTGCGGTCGGTGAGGTCCTTGAAGCGGCGGAACAGCTCCTCCTGCGCGGACTCCTCCAGCGCGTAGCCGAGCGCCTGGAGGCGGACGCGGAAGGCGTGGCGCCCCGAGTGCTTGCCCAGCACCAGGGTGTTGGGGATCACGCCGACGTCCTCGGGACGCATGATTTCGTAGGTGGTGCGCTCCTTCAAGATGCCGTCCTGGTGGATGCCCGACTCGTGTTCGAAGGCGTTGCGGCCGACGATGGCCTTGTTGGGCTGCACCGGTATGCCGGTGAGCCGGCTCACCAGGCGGCTCACCGGCCCGATGGCGGCGGTGCGGAGCCCGGTCTCGAGTCCCAGCGCGGCGCCCCGGGTCGCGATCACCATCGCCACCTCTTCCAGCGCGGTGTTGCCCGCTCGCTCCCCGATGCCATTTAAGGCCACCTCCGCCTGGTCGGCGCCGGCCAGCAGGCCCGCCAAGGTGTTAGCCGTGGCCAGGCCGAGGTCGTTGTGGCAGTGCACCGACACCGTCACCCGATCAATGCCGCGGACCGTCTCGCGGATGCCGCGGATGAGGGAGCCAAATTCGTCTGGGATGGCGTAGCCGACGGTGTCGGGCACATTGACCACTGTGGCCCCCGCCTCGATGGCCGCCTCGAGGAGCCGGTAGATGAGGGCGGGGTTCGACCGCATGGCATCCTGGCCGGAAAACTCGACGTCGTCCACATAGCGGCGGGCCAGGCGCACGGCGGCGATGCTCTGCTCGATCACCTCGTCCTCGCTCTTGCGCAGCATGTACTGGAGATGGACGGCGGAGGACGAGGTGAACACGTGGATGCGCGGATGGCGCGCTCCCTCCAAGGCGGCCGCGGCGCGGAGGATGTCGTCTTCCTTGGTGCGCGCCAAGGCGGCCACCGTGGCCGCCCCGATCTCGGCGGCGATGCCGCGGACGGCTTCGAAGTCGCTGGTCGAGCTGTTGGGGAAGCCGGCCTCGATCACGTTCACCCCGAGCTCCTCCAGGCGGACGGCAATCTCAAGCTTCTCGGCCGGCAGCAGGTTGACGCCCGGCGTCTGTTCGCCGTCCCGCAGCGTCGTATCGAAGATGGCAATCCGCCTCATGGCCCCACCTCACTCTTCGATGCCGGCGCGCCGGTGCTCAGCCATGCCATCATGGAGCGGAGCTGGGAGCCCACCTCCTCGATGGGGTGAGTGGCCGCGCGCGCCTTCAGGCGCTGGTAAACGGGGCGTCCCGCCTGGTTCTCCAGGATCCACTCCCGGGCGAACTGGCCGCTCTGGATGTCGCCGAGGATGCGGAGCATGTTGTCCCGCACGTGCTCGTCCACCACCTGCGGCCCCCGGGTGAGATCGCCGTACTCGGCGGTGTCGGAGATGGAGTAGCGCATGTAGGACATGCCGTCCTGGTACATGAGGTCGACGATCAGCTTGAGCTCGTGAAGGCATTCGAAGTACGCGATCTCGGGCTGGTAGCCGGCGCCCACCAGGGCTTCGAAGCCGAGCTGCACCAGCCGGGTCACCCCGCCGCACAGCACGGCCTGCTCACCGAACAGGTCTGACTCGGTCTCCTCGGCGAAGGTGGTCTCGATGACGCCGGCGCGGGTGCACCCGATCCCCCAGGCCAGTGCCAGCGCCACATCCTTCGCCCGTCCGGTGGCGTCCTGGTGCACGGCCAGCAGGCCCGGCACTCCCTGGCCCTCGCGGAACAGGCGGCGAAAGGCGTGGCCAGGAGCCTTCGGGGCCACCATGATCACGTCTACCCCGGGCGGGAGCGGGATCTGCCCGTAGTGGATGTTGAAGCCGTGCGAGAAGGCGAGAGCAGCCCCGGACGCCAGCCCCGGGGCGATGGCCTCCCGGAACAGGGCCGTCTGGTGTTCGTCCGGCACCAATACGTGGACGATGTCCGCCCCGCTCACGGCGTCGGAGACGGCGAGGACCGGAAAGCCGTCGTCGCGGGCTTGGTCCGCGGAGGGGCCCGGCCTGGCCCCGATCACGACCTGCACGCCGTTGTCGCGAAGATTCTGGGCCTGTGCGTGACCCTGGCTGCCGTAGCCAAGCACGGCGACCCGCTTGCTGCGAATCAGGGACGGGTCTGCGTCGCGGTCGTAGTACATGTGCGCCATGAGATGTCCTCCTCGTGTTGGGGGTAGTGGGGATAGTGGGAATGGACGGGCAGCGGCGCCAGTCCCGGCGCTACAGGGGCGCCAGGGTCCGGGGCCAGGTGCACACGGGAGCGCCGGACGGACTCGACGCCGAACACCGACAGCGCGGCAAGCGCCTCGGCGACGGCGGCCGGCGTCCCGGCGAGCGCCACCACCACGTGCTCGGGGGTGGCGGCTGCCACCTCGACTCCGATGCCGTGCGCGCACTGTCGCAGCGCCGCGCGATCCGCCTCCGTGCACCGGATCCGGACTAGGGCGATTTCGCGCCCGATACTTTCCTCCATCGGCTCAAGAGCGAGCCCGTACACCTTCTGGCCCCGCCCTACCTGGTGCGCGACGCGCATGGCGTCCGGGCCGGAGGCGGTGTCAAACCTGAGGGTGAGGCAGATGACCCCCTCCGTCGGATCCGCCTCGGCGTGGATGCTGGCCGGCGTGATCCGGCGTCTGGAGAACGCCAGAAGCGCGCGGTCCAGCGTTCCCGGCTCGTCCGCCATCCAGGCTGTCAATTGAAATTCCACCGCGGCCTCCTCTCCGAACACAGCTCCGGTGCCAGCAAGAAACTTTGACGCCAGCGGCGTGGTGCGCGGTGCCGCCCTGTCTCGGTCCATGGAGGGGCGGTCGCTGGCGCGGCGGTCCTTCGCGGGTCCCGCGCGGCCTGCGCCCTTCGGCCGCTCAACTCGAGGAGGAGTGCGCCGGCCGCCGCTGGAGGGGCTTGCACCCGTTCCGCCTCGCTTGTCCCGATCCCGGACCGGCCGCATCCGCCCCTCACCGCTTCGACGGGGAGCCTCTGCCCGCGCTATCTCAGTCGTATACGGGCATCACCCAGTCCTGATGGTCGGGGTTGTCGCCGCGCACGGTCTGGAAGAACACGTCCTGCAGTCGTTCGACCACGGGCCCCCGGCAGCCGGAGCCGATCATCCTGCCGTCAATTTCGGTGATGGGTGCAATCTGAGCACCGGTTCCGGTCAGAAACACCTCATCGGCCAGGTACAGCTCCGTGCGGTCAATCGGCCGCTCCGCCACGGGAATCCCCTTCTCTTTGGCCAGCTCCATCACGATTGACCGCGTGATGCCTTCCAAGATGTCGGCCGTGACCGGCGGGGTGATGAGCGTTCCCCGGCGCACCATGAACAGATTGGACCCAGCTCCCTCGCTTACGTGCCCGTCGGCACCGAGGAGGATGGCCTCGTCGTATCCCTTTTCGTGCGCGTCGTCAGAGGCGAGGGCCATGTTCACGTACGAGCCCGTGAGCTTCGACCGGGCCGGGATGGCGTTGTCGCTCACGCGCACCCACGCCGACACCATGGCCCGGAGCCCGTCCACATCGATGTAGTTCCCCATGGGCACCGCGTAGATGGCGACGTCGTCCCGGAGATCCCTGAGCGTGAGCTTGATAACCTGGGAGGCCTTAAACGCCACCGGGCGGATGTACACGTCCTGGCGAAATCCGCCCGTCTTCAGAAGCGCCCGGGTGGCCTCGAGGAGATGTTCCACCGAGTACGGGCAGGTGATCCGGATCATGCGGCATGAGTCCTCGAACCGCTCGTAATGTTCCGCTGCCTTGAGGAGGTAAAGGTTCTGCCGCCCCTCATTCCAATAAGCCCGAATGCCCTCGAAGCATCCCGTGCCGTACTGGAGAGCGTGGGTGGCCACACTCACCTGGGCCTCAGCCAACGGCATGATGCGTCCGTGAAAGAATGCCATGCCCCCGCCAAACTCCTGAGTGGGCGAGGGCCCTCTGGCGCCTGCCAGTGTCTGTTCGATGTTGATGTTCTCGCCCCTTCAGAAAACAAAGCGCCCGCCCCCTAAAAGGGACGGGCTGTGACCCGCGGTACCACCCTTGTTCGCGCACATGCGCGGCATCTCGTGTTGGATAACGGTCCCGCCTCGCGGCGGCCGGGTTGAGCTACTGGGCGCGGTGCCGTTCACCCAACCGGCTCCAGGAGGAGAGCGCCTTGTCTCCGGCGCCGGCTTTCAGCCGCGACCGGCTCTCTAAAGCCAGAGATGGGGGCGCGATTCCCTTCATCGCCTCCGCTTGCCACGGCAAGCGTATTGGCGAGCATTATGCACAGGTTTCATGCGGCCGTCAAGAACTTTTTTACTCGATCGTGAAACTTGCGGAATGGGGACGCTCGGGAAGAGCGGCAGCACCGCCAATTCGCTGTTAGCTCATCTCGGCAAACGAGCGTGATCCTGCTCTGGAGCCCGGTCGCGCAGCGCAGGCGGCCGTGCCGGCGTTGGCGAGGGAGCGGCTCGACGCGGTGCCGCACGTGGGCGGCGGATGCATCCGTCCCGGCGGCGCGGGCTCCTTGAGCGGCTGGGGTGTGGGGTGCCACCCCGTGGCACCAGGCCGACCGGTCGGCCTGGTGCCGCTGGCTAGCGGCACTTGCGCGGGCGTGCGTTCCGTAACGTGCAGGGTCGGCCGCTCGCGGCGGCCCGCTGCGGGGAGATCCGCCACCAGCTTCAGCTCCGCCAGCGTCTCCACGAGCGCATCCAGGCGCCGGGGAACCCGGCGGCCTGGGCCTCCCGGTGCAGCAGCGACGCCAACAGGAGCGCCAGCACGCAATAGGCCGCGTGGACCCGGATCTTTTGGTCCGTCCAATGAAACATCGGCGCAAACGTCACGAAGTGTGGGTCCTTCATCTGCCGAAAGCCGTTCTCTAACGACCCCTGCCCGCAGTAGGCGGCCACGATCGCCGCGGGATCCCAGTCGGTGTGGCCGGTGAACAGCAGGGTCTTGCCGAAATGGGCCTCCTGGTAGGCCGCCACGGCCGCGGCGTCCCACTGGGTCGTCAACGTCAGGGCGCCCGCGTCGTCGTTCACGCTCGTCTACCGGAGGAACGGCCCGAGCTCCCGGCCGCGCGCCAGGCGCGTCTGGAGGGTGCGGATCCTCACTTCCATCTGCAAGTGCTGGTGGCGAAAGCCGTGCATCTGGCCCTCCCAGAGGGCCGGATTGTTCATCACCACCACCCGCCCGGGGGGCCATACACCGTCCGGTCCTCGGGGTACGCCAAGAGATCCGGCCACCGCGTGGGGATCCGTCGGCGTGTAGGCCGTCCGGGGCACGGCCAGCAGATCTTTGTGGTGGCTGGGCACCAGCGTGCTGACCACCGACCACCCCCAGGCCCAGACCGCCGTCGTGTTCACCTGGCGCGAGATGGAAGAGAGGTTCCGCAAGATGCACGAGTCATGGCGTGAACAATGGAATGGGTAATCTCCGGGGATCAGGTGATCGGCTATTCGCTCCGGGGGGCAGCAGGCTGTGGGTTAGGTGGGAAGATAGAGGTCGACCTTATGTGGGTGGGGACGTCCCTAAATGCCTCAGAAGACGCTTGGCGATCGCCACCGCGGTCGCGGTGCTCTCCGGGGAAAATTGTTGAGAAAAGTAGTCTGCGTCAACCCGCAGTGCCTTCAGTGTGAGAAGTTGCCCGCCTACCTGGGCCAGCGTTCGGTCATCCTGGCTTTGCATCCACCTGATGAGCCGCTCGTGCACCCCGAAGCTAGCGAGGTTGGCGGCGGACGCGTTGTATCCACGCCGACGCGCTAGAGCGAGCGCACAATGATAGCAGGCGTAGTAAGCGCGACTGGCCGCCGTACGGCGCAGCGCTTCATCGTCATGCAGGCGGGCGCGGTCGGCGGACAGCTGCTGAGCAAGCCGAAAGAACTCCGTCCAGGCGAAGCGGGCCATCGACTAAACGTCCTCCAACGAGCCGGTCACGACCACGCCGAACCCTACGCCCTGGGGCCAAGGCCCAAAATGGTCGTAGAGGCGTGCAAACAGCGTGGAGACATGATCCGCGTTCTGCTCTGCTGTCGTGGCCGGGGCTTCCGCGGTGACCACCAGGGAGGGTTCGGGCTCTTCGGGATCATCCACCAACTTTACTGTCAGGGTGCCCGCCACCGAGGGGTTCCACAGCTGCGCTACCTCGCTCCCTAACCACTCCAAGCGCGGCGACAAGTGCGGGTGCGCATGCAGATATGCTTCCACGCCCGCGCGAGACGCTCGGTGGACCTGGATTGCTTGAAACAGATGCTGGTCGCTCTCTGCCACGTGTTCCACACCCGGCCTAGCATATGCGCGATCCGGGTGTGTCATCACCTGATCCGTGGCGTATCGGCGAGGCACCTCGGTGTCCGGGGACAGTGGAGACAAATGCCCGACCAGAAAGCGCCACGCCCCTGAGGCATCCGTCGGGAGGCGCTGTATCCGAATACTCGCGGGATAAGCCCACGCCGATGCTTCTACATGGCTGGGCAAAGCCAGGGCCGCCACCATGAGGGTCACGGCCATCATGAGAGGCTGCCACGACGCGCCGGAGGCCTCGACAGAGAGAGACGCGCCGATGTCGCCGGGCTCCCTTACATTGGCCAGGATCATGATTGGCCCAATTTCGGCATCCGCTGGGCCAACGCGACGAGGGCCGGCACAATCGAGTCGCCAGCGGGTCGGACCAGAGCGCTCGTGATCACCCGCCGCCACTCAACGGTCGTTGTATCACCGTCGGGGGTGGGATGCACCCCCAAAGTTAGACCAATGGTCAGGTCGGGAGTGTTGACATCTTTGAAGGTCACGTCCCATCCGATTGGGCCTGGAGATACGAGCCCAAGCTCTGGTGCACCGTCACCCCAGGTAAGGTCAGGCAAGCCCAGTTGGTGTAGCAGCCCCTGCAGGGATTCCTCGGAAGGCGAGAGCGTGTAGCGCTCCAAGACCGCATACGCTGCACCGGCGATTTCCAACGGTGCAGCCGTCGGATATGTCGACCGTATCTGCCGCCACACGGCATCGAGCGCCGCGGCCGAATCCTGAGCATTCGCCGCAGGGTCTATGGTGTTGAATGTTGCAATACCTGGGCCAATCTGGACCAACGGCCACTGATCCTTGCACCGAAAGCGCTCTTGTACAACAAACTGAG
Organism: Bacillota bacterium; assembly: GCA_021846505.1. Taxonomy (GTDB): domain Bacteria; phylum Bacillota; class Sulfobacillia; order Sulfobacillales; family JAIMBI01; genus JAJZWV01. The sequence goes on along the minus strand of JAJZWV010000005.1, from coordinate 75,998 downwards.
CCAGCGCAGCCGGGATCAAGGAGTTCGGGAGTCGCTCGTGAACCGGGTAGTCGGCGAGCAGCCCTTGGCGAATCTGATCGACCGACATGGCATACCATGGGTCTCCCGGGCTGGTCCCAAACAGAGCCAACATGTCATCGAGGTTGGATGGCAAGCCATGCTGAAGCACAGGGTTCGGGGGGTGATCCCTAAGTTGCCATCGAACTTCGCAAATTACCTCCGACGAAGATAGCGTACCCCTCACCACGCCTTTCGCGATTCGGCGAGATTCTGGACACACACTACCGGATCGGCACGAGGGCAGCAAGCAGCCGGGCCCAATTTGGAAGGGTTAGGAGGCCCCCGGGGTGGAGAACAGCGCGGGAACGTTCTAACGTGCCTCTTTGGCCGGCAGACGCGGACCGCACAAGCACAGCCGGCCGTCAGGGGGGAGCCCGCCCCCGAAGAGGGGATGCATGGTGAGGGGAGCGCCCCCAGCCCCGACTACAGACGAGTCAACTGATCCCAGGGTGGCGTCCGCTCCATGATTTACAACGGTGGGGCCAGGCCGGCCGCCCTTCAGGCGCGCCCCGTCTTAAAGCTGCTGCCGCCAGGGTGAGAGGGTGGGCGGGAGTTTTAAGGAGGCCCGCCGCGCCTTCATCCAGCCGGGGCTCCCACGGCTGCGTGGGCCGCGGCTGGTCGCGTGCGTCACGCCGCCTTGGCAAGCGCTTCGACCCCCCATGCCCCCCAGCAGGGCAAAGATCGCGCCCAAAAGGGCCATGGTCATCACATTGTTCACGACATTGGCGGAGAGCGACGGGTGCAGCACACCGCCGACCAAGGCTTGGTGATTGTCGGCAGACGGCTTGGAGCCCAGCTTCACGTGGGCGGCCCACAGCGCCTTCACCAGGGCTGGCTTGTTGGGGGTGGCGGCAAACACGGCGAAAGTGGCCAGCCCGGAGAGGGCCCCGCACACGATCCCGGACACCAGGCCGGCGAAGAAGGGCGCCCGGCCGCGCCGGCGCGCGAGGACCCCGGCCAGCGCAAACCGCGCCAGCGGAATGACATGGGAAATGACACTCCAGCACACCCCGGCGCTGAGGGTGGAAGTGACCCGGTATCCGACGGAAAAGTTGAGCAGCGCGCACGCGATCCCCACCAGGCTGATCAGGAGGCCGAACCGGTTCCCGGCCGTGGTGCCGCTTCTCGCGCTCACGGCTCCCACGGCTGGGGCACGGCTTCGCCCAAGCGTGCCATGTTGGAGCTCCGGGGTTAGACACGGCGGCCAGGCTCTGGCAGGATTCAAGCCGGTGGGGTCAAGGTCGGCGGATCCGGCGGGCTGGGTGCGGCATTCCCTGAGCACCAAAAAGTGCTTGCGCGCTCTGGCGGGTCCGGGCGCGCGAGCGGTGGATGCGTCTGGCGCGGTCCGAGCGCAGCCGCATGGCGAGTTGGCACAGCGCCACATCCCCTTGGCGAAGCAGGGGCTGGGAATTCATTGCAATATGGCTGACGAATAGCGGCTCAGGAGATGGGGGTCAGAGATGAGAGTGGTCCACATCACCGACCTGCACGGAGAAACGGCGCCGGAGCGCTTGAACCCTGGCATCGGTGGGGTGCTAGCGGACGCGGCCACGCTGATTCGCGCCGAACGCCCTGACTTTCTGTTTGTTACCGGTGATCTCACCAGCCATGGCTCGAGCGAGATTGAGGAGCTTCGCGCCGCCCGCCGGTGGCTGGATGCGCTGGCTGTGCCCTACTTGGCGATAGCCGGAAACCATGACCTGGGAGCCAACCCGTGGCGCGGTGAGCGCCATCCCGAGCAAGAGCGCTACGACCCCCGCCCCTTTGCGGACACCCACTTCGGACAGGTGTTTGGCGCCGACCCGCTGGTGGTGACGGACCTGGGTCCCATCGTGGCCGTTGGGATGTCGCTGCGAGCGGGTGACCCGGATGGGGTGCTGCCAAGGCTCGAGCAGGCGCTGGCGGATGCTGCTAAGCCCACGGTGCTGCTGGGACACTATCCGCTGACCGCCACGCGGTCGGCCGGGGTGCTGAGCCGGTTCGGGGCGGGCGACTTCATTCCCGACCTGGTGGATTCGCTCACCGACACCATTCGATCGCACCCTGCGGTTAAACTTTACGCGGCTGGCCATGTGCACGTCGTGAGCCGTCAGCCTGTCGGTCCCGGGTGTGTTCAGCTCACCACCGGGGGACTGGGGCCGGGTGCCAGCGCCTATCGCCGCTATGAGGTGTCGGCGGGTCGGCTGGACTACTCCACCCACTTCGGCCCGGGGCCGCTCAGCTTCTGGGAGCGCTACGCTCCCTCCGAAGCGCCGTTTTCGCCGGAATATCACCTGGGATCTCCGTTCGAGCGCATGGGTTCAGTGAGCCTGGCGCTGCCCTGAGCATGCCGCTGCGATTTGCGTGGAGCACCGCGTGCCATTTCTAACGAGTGCGAACGCTCGCACGATAGGGGGGCGATGGTGCGGCGGAGCAGTGGACGCCATGGCCTGCTTGGGTGAACGGTGGCCCGTGATGGCCCGGGCGGGTCGCGTCTTCGAGGTGGAGAATCCCCATCTCGAAACGGGATTGGCCCGGGTGCCCCGGTTCGACGCCGACGACGTGGATCAGGCGGTGGTCAGTGCCCGGAAGGCGTTTGACACCGGCGATTGGCCACCGCGCGCGGAAAAGTCCTTCTGGCCCTGGCGGCTGAGATCCGTGCACAGGCGGAGGAGCTGGCCCGGTGGGAGACCCGCCAGGTCGGCAAGCCGATTCGTGACGCCCTCGACGAGGTACAGCCCGCCGCCAACTGCTTTGAGTTTTACGCGGGCGCGGCCAACAAGGTGTGCGGACACACCATCCCGGTGTCGGCGGCGGGACTGGACTTTACCGAGCGGATTCCCCTGGGAGTGGTCGCGCTCATTGTTCCGTGGAACTTTCCCTTGCTCATCGCGGCCTGAAAGGGTGCCCCGGCATTGGCCGCAGGCAATGTTGTGCTGGTCAAGCCGGCGAGCTATACTCCGCTCACCGCGCTTCTCTTGGGCCGTTTGGGTACGGCGGCGGGTTTGCCGGCCGGCGTGTTAAACATTGTGCCGGGCCCCGGTTCGGAGGTGGGCGAGCAGCTCGTCGAGGACCGACGGGTGGACAAGGTCGCCTTTACCGGCGAGACGGCGACGGGGACGCGAATCCTTCAACTGGCGGCCCCTCAGATCAAGCGTGTGTCGCTGGAACTGGGGGGGGGGGGGAGTCCCCGACACTCGTGTTCCCAGGAGTCGATGGGAATCGGGTCGCGGCATTGGCGGTCCAGTCTGCCTATGGCAATGCGGGGCAAGACTGCTGCGCTCGAAGCCGCATCGCGGTGGACCGCTCCATCTATGACGAGTTTGTGGAGGCGTTTTGCCGACAGGTGCACGCGCTTCGCGTCGGCGATCCGGAACACCCGGCCACCGAAGTGGGCCCCTCGTCTCGGGGTCTCACCGCGAACGCGTCGTGCGGCATGTGACGCGCGGGATTGCGGAAGGGGTAAGCTGCTGGTGGGTGGATCCACCGACGGCCTGCCGGATCGAGGTTACTATGTTGCGCCCACCGTTTTTAGCGCGGCCGACGCTCGGATGGATGTCGTGCGCCAGGAGATTTTTGGTCCGGTCACCACGATCCAGCGCTTTAACTCTGAACAGGAAGCCATTGAGATGGCTAATGACACCGTGTATGGCTTGTCAGGGTCGGTATTCTCTCCGGATGTGGGGCAGGCATTGAGGCGCCGTTTGGGGGCTTCAAACAGAGCGGTCTGGGACGCGAGCTGGGGAGGGAAGCGATGGAACTCTGCACGGAGTTGCGCAACATATTCATCGAGGTGGACTAGGTGATGAACAACCCACAGGGCATCCGACCGGCGGCAGGCCGCGTCGACGACTTCCGTGCGGCCGCGAGAGGCGTCGGACTATGAAGGTCGCGATGATTGGCGGCGGCATGATCGGCCTGTCGATTGGCTATCAGCTCTCGAAACAGGGCGCAGCCGTCGAGGTGATTGACGCCGGGGATCCGGGGATGGCGTGCTCGTTTGGAAACCTTGGGTGGATCTGCCCGTCTCTGTCCGATCCGGTCCCGGCACCCGGGGTCGTGAGGACTTCGCTGCGTTGGCTCCTCCACGCGGATGGTCCGCTGTATATCCGCCCCGGCGCGGTGCCCCACCTGCTGCCCTGGCTGGTGCAGTTTTGGCGGCACTGCTCGCCGCGGGAGTACGCGCACGGGCAAGCGGCTCTAATGGCCCTCAGCCGTTCCAGCCTCGGCTTATTCGACGCGCTGGCGCTGGATGGAGTGGACTGCGAACTGCACCGCCAAGGATTGCTGTTGGCGTTTGCGGATCGCCAGGAAATGCAGAGCCGATGGGAGGAGCTGAAGTCGCTGGCGGACTTCGGCTATCCCGCGGCGCAAGCCTTGACGCAGGCCGAGATCCTGGACCTCGAGCCGGCCCTGTCGACGCGCGTCCTCGGGGGAGTGATGCTGCCCGGCGAGTACCATGTGCGCGCGGACACCTTAAGTCGGGCTCTTGCGCAGCGCATTATTGATCGAGGAGGCACCATATCGGCGCGAACGGCAGTCGTCGATGTGGAATCACGGGGAGGGTCGGTGCGGTCCGTCACCACGCCCAGCGGCCGGATCCAGGCGGACCATTATGTCTTAGCCGCCGGGGCGTGGAGCGCCGCGCTCGCGAGAAAAGTAGGTTATCACCTGCCGGTGACGGCCGGCAAAGGGTACAGCGTGACCATCAAGGCGCCCCGCACGCGTTTTCAACATCCGCTGTATTTTGGGGAGACGCGGGCGGGCCTCAGCCCCTACGCGGACAGCGTGAGGATTGGCGGCACCATGGAGCTATCCGGAATCAATGCGCGTCTCGACCCGACGCGGATCGCGGCCGTGCGGCGTGCCGTCCGTCGCTATTTGGCAGACGATCTGGAGGGCGAGTCGGAAACGGAGTGGGTGGGACTCCGCCCAATGACTGCGGATGGTCTCCCGGTTCTGGGACGGGTGCCGCAGCACGACAATTTTTTTGTGGCGACCGGGCATGCGATGGAGGGGATCTCGCTGTCCCAAGTGACCGGCGCGCTGATGGCCGGCCTCATCATGGGCGGTTCCACGGATCTGGACCTCGCGCCATTCTCGCCGGCTCGGTTTTCCCGTTGACGCAGCCGGGGAATTCTTCCGGGGATGCTGTGGCCACGGGCTGCGGTGCTAAAAGTTGACGGTGCTGCAGGTCAGGGGATTTCTGGGCAGCCCGGCCACGCCGCCATCGGGGGTGATGAAGTGGATCCCATCGTCACGGCAGGCCATCGGTCCATCACGGTGCGCCTGAGTCTTCTCTCAGGATGAGACGGCGTCAAATCGTCGTCGTGCGGCGGGAAATTGTGGGAGGGTTCGGGAGAGGGAACCCCTTTGGGCATGCCGGCGAAAACCGGGAGAACTTCTCGGCACCGTGACGACCTGCAGGAGCCCCCGTCCGCGCCGACAAGCTGGACGGCTTATCCCGATTCGAACGGAAGGCGTGCAGGCAGCCAGCGCTGGCAGAGGAGCCTCTCGGCCACCGGGCACTGGGCCCCTGCACCCGGCGCGCCACCATCTGAGCAAAAAAGTCCGCAGAGCGTCTCGCGAGCGCAGCCTGACGACTCGCCAGTCACCCGAGCCGCTTCAGCCTGCCGTGGTTCCTTTAGGTGTAGGGGGGCTGGTGCGACCACGCGGTGGACACGAGCGCTGGCCCGCTGGTAGGATGGACAGAGAATACGTAGTCTCCGGAGGGGGCGTGGTCTTCATCCGAGTCACGAGCCGGGATATTGCCGCACGGGCGGGGGTATCGCAGAGCACCGTGTCCCGCGTGCTGCGCGGGGATCAGCGGGTGCGCGCCGAGGCGCGGGTGGCCGTGCTGGCGGCGCTGGAGGCTACGGGCTACACGCCGAACCGGCTGGCGCGCTCCATGCGCGGGGGACCCACCGACGTCATCGGCGTGGTGGTGGACAATTTGGCCAACCCGTTTTATCAAAAGTTGCTCAATAGCTTGTCGGAAGAGCTGAGCCGCCGCCAGCAGCGCCTGATGGTGTGGGTGGGGCAGGATGTAGGGGACCGGGCCGCCATCGACGCCATTCATGAGCGGCTGGTGGATGGCGTCGTGTTCACCGCCACCACGGCGTCCGTTCTTGAGTCGGCGCTGGATGCCCACATCCCTCTGGTGCTCCTAAACCGAACGGCCGCCGGAATGGCGGTTGATCAGGTTTGCACCAACAACGCCGCCGCCGCGTACGGCCTCGCGCGCTACGTGGCGCGGCATGGCCGCCGGCGGGTGGCCATCGTGGGCGGGCCGCCTGACGTCAGTACCGCCGCAGACCGCACGGAGGGATTCCAGCGGGGGTGCCGCGATGGCGGCCTCTCGGCTGTAGATCTGCTGAACGGCGGGTTTTCGTATGAGCGGGCGCACCAGGTCGCGTCCGTGTGCCTCGCGCGGCCGGACCGGCCGGACACCGTGCTGTGCGTGGCCGATCTCATGGCGTTTGCGGTGATTGATGCCGCGCGGTCCCTCGGCCTGGCCGTTCCCGACGACCTGTGGGTGGTGGGCTTCAACGGGGTCGAGATGGCGGGCTGGGCGTCGTACAGCCTCACGACGGCTGCCCAGCCGCTGGACGCCATGGTGTCGGAGGCCGTCGACCTGCTTCTGGCCCGCATGGGAGCCCCGCAGGGCGAGCCACAGCAGCGGCAGCTGGACGCCACCATCGTGGTGCGCGGGTCCACGGCCCACGCCCCCTGGAGCTAAGCGCCGCGTTTTTGGGGCGAGCTCCCCGGCGCCATCGCAGAGAGCCGCCCGGTCGGCCGAAGACGGGAAAGATCGGCAGCATCACAAAGCCCCAAAAAGCCCAAAGAGCACCAAAGGACAGGAAGGAACCATGGCAGAGGAGGAAGGATCTATGGCCGACGTGGAGTCGCGCAGTTGGATAGGCGGTGAGTGGGCGGCCCAGGCGGGAGAGATTGTGGAGGTGCACGACCCCTCGGAGGTGTCGCGGGAGGTGGGACTCCTCCACCTGAGTGAAGCGGCCGCGGCCAGCGAGGCTGTGGAAGCCGCCCGCTATGCCAGCGCCGCGTGGGACCGCCAGGGCAGCCCCGCGCGCGCGGAGGCGCTGTCGGCGATGGCGGCGGCCCTGGAGCGCGATCGGGAAGCGGTAGCGGCCCTGGCCAGCCAGGAGATGGGCAAGCCCATCACCGAGATGCGTGGCGAAGTGGCTCGCGGGGTGCAAATCCTGCGGTTCTACGCCGCCGAGGGGGTCCGGGCCGTCGGGGAGGTCATTCCCCACAGCCAGACGCAAGTGCTGCAGTACACGACCCGCCGCCCCCTGGGCGTGGTGGGCATCATCACGCCGTGGAACTTTCCGGTGGCAATTCCGCTGTGGAAAATTGCTCCCGCGCTTCTGTGCGGCAACACGGTGGTGTGGAAGCCCGCAGAAAGCGCTTCGCTTACTGCCGCCCGCCTCGCGCAGCTGGCCGCAGCATCCGGCCTGCCAGCCGGCGTGCTGAATCTCGTGGTCGGCCGGGGCAGTGAGGTGGGGCAGGCGCTGGTGGAAGCAGCCCCCCTTGATGGCTTGAGCTTTACGGGGTCCACAGCCACGGGCATGCGTGTGGCGGCGGCCGCGGCCGCGCGCAACATCAAATACCAGGTGGAGATGGGCGGGAAGAACGCGGCGGTGGTGCTGAACGACGCCGATGTGGATCTCGCGGTGTCCGCCGTCGTCAGCGGCGCGTTTCGGTCGGCCGGCCAAAAGTGCACCGCCACCAGCCGCATCATTGTGCAGGACGGGGTGTACGGCGCGTTTTGCGACCGCCTGCGGCAGGCAATGCGGGCGGTGCGGCTGGGTCCCGCGCTCCATCCCGACACCTACGTGGGTCCGCTGGCTTCGGAGGCTCAATTTGAGAAAGTGTCGCGGTACGCTCACCAGGCCGCGCGGGCGACGGTCGTGGCCCAAGCGCCCGTGGAGGGGGTGGACCTCGGCGCGGGCTACTTCGTGCCCCCGACCGTCGTGACCGACGTCGCACCCGGCGATCCGCTGGTGCAGGAGGAGATTTTTGGACCGCTGGCCGCCATCCTCCGGTGTGCATCGTTTGACGAGGCGGTGGCGCTGTGCAACCAGACCGTGTACGGGCTCTCCGCCGCCGTCTTCACCCGCGATCTGAGCCAGGGCCTCAAGTTTCTGGACGCGGCCGACGCGGGGATGGTGCGCGTGAATCAGGAGACGGCCGGGGTGGAGTACGCTGCGCCGTTTGGGGGATTGAAGCAATCCGGGTCGCACAGCCGCGAGCAGGGCACCGCCGCGCTCGACTTTTACTCGCACACCAAGACGTGTGCGGTGTACTACGGCCCTTAGGCGGACCGTGGATCCTTCCGCTCTCTCCTTATGACCCTTGACAACCTATCTGTGACTACGTATGCTGGCTACGTAGTCACAGATAATTTTGCAATCGGGAACCGCCGGGTCTGCAAACGGAATGCCCATGCCCGTGTGTATCAGCACGGGGACGTCCAGCTCTTCCGCCAGTGCCGCTACCACGGCGGCTCCTGGGGACGCCGGCCCGATGGCATGGCCAATCGTGTGCAGCTTCACACCGACAAAGTTGAGCTCGCGGACACACCGGCGAATCTCGGCGCTGTATACCGCCGGGTCGCCATGCCGAGGAGCGCTGGCGATGCCAAAGATGCGGCCGGGGTGGTCGTCGGCCAGGCGCGCAATCGCATCATGGGTAGCGGGGGCGTCCCACACGCCGGGAAACGGCTGCACCAGCGACCCGGTGATGTGATGCTGGTCCATCACCTCGAGAAGCTGCGCCGGCGACTGATCCAGTCCAAACACATCACAGGCGCCGATGTGCGCGTGGCTGTCGATAATCATCGCGAGCCTGCCGGCGGCGGGATTCTGGGCGGCGCGGCCGGCGCGGTGGCGCGCGCCTGCGCCAACGTGTGGCTGGAAACCTCGGCCGTGGGCGTTCAGGACCTGCACGGCTTCCGGCCCACGCTGGGTGCGGGCCGCCTGATGTACGGCAGCCGACTTGTTGGCCGCAATCCCGGTGGAGCTGGCCAAGTACGGCACGCTGAACCTGACCGAGGCAGAGAGCAACCGCGTCCTGCACGGCACCGCCGAGGAGGTGTTTCGCCTCAAGGAGCACGCTGCGCCGTCTTAGACACGTGGCACAGCACAAAGCGCACCGCCGGATGGCGCTGAGTCAGCGGCATCCAGTTGTTCGGTGGCGTAGCGCTTTAAGCGAAGTGCCGGAGTGCCTTGCTCGTCGGGCAGGATCCAGGCTATCGCGACGGACGTGTCAACGACGATCAGTGGACTTCATTCGCGACCCGTGTCCCGCATCTTGCGGATTTCGGCAGCCGTGAACGTCGAGGGCACCTGGCAGCGAAGGCGGTCCATCGAGTCGCTCGCCACTCCGCGGCTAGGTTGGTACAAGGCGTCCCGCGCGGCGCGCGCTATAAATTCCGAGAGGGACAAGCCCAGTGTGCTGGCTTTCGCCTTCAACGTCCGGTGAAACTCTTCGTCCAAATAGATGCTGATCTTGTGGATATCTCGACCCACCTCGTTGCACCGCCCATGTTCTGGCATGAGGTGGCCAATGTGCTAGCCATGTCGGTGCGGCGGGGCAGAGTCAGCCGAGCGTGGGCCATCGCGGCGCTGAACGCCCTTTCCGCCTTTGACATTATCGAATAAGAGGTGGAGCCCCGAGCCAGTTTGGAAGTGGCCACCGAGGAAGGGCTGACTGCCTACGATGCGCAGTATCTCGTGCTGGCCCACGATGCACGTGGGCTCCTCTGGACGCTTGACTGCCGCCTGGCCGCCGCTGCTGCGAACCGCGGGATCGCGGTCGCGCCATAACGACGTCCGCGGCTCCCCCAGGGCCCTTCACCCCTGGCGGCCGTGCGTGCCTGGCCAGTGAGGCAGGTAAGTGGCCAAGAAGCGTGGGGCTCGTGTCTTACTTGGCGGAGTTCGGCCGGTAAGCCAGTCGGGCAAGGCGGATCTGGAGCGCGCCGCACCGGCGAGCGCGGCGGCACGCTCGGAGTACAAGGACGCCAGCCGCCACTCACAAGCGCCAGCGTCCTGCCGTCGAGCGTGGTTCGGGGACCCGCGGGCGAAAGTGCCGGCCGTGTCTCCTCGGGTTCAATACGGGTTGGTGGTGACGGTCGCGCTGTACAGGATTTGCTCGGTCAGCGGCTCGCCCGGCCACGTGGGCCAGTAATTTATCGAAAGGTGGAGCGTGTCCCCGACGGCGCCCGCTGAGCCCGACTGATAGGTGAAGGTCCACTGGCCCTCCTGGTTCAAAACCGGAGTAGAGGTCAGGGCCGGCGACGGCCGGCTGGGGCTGGAGGTCACCGTGACGTGGGCCACGGGTGTCGAGTGGATTGGCGGCAGCGGCAGAGGGCCATCTACCACCACGGTGTATGTGGTGTGCGGCTCAATCCCGGAGACGGTGGCACCGCTGGCGGTTTGCACCACGTGAAGGGGCGAGCCCGAGGGTGGGATAAATTCTGCAAATGCGGCGGTGTTGGATGTGTCGCTGGCCCACAGCACCTGAGGCTCCGTGACGGGGGATACATACTGGACCGACACGGACTGGGTGCCGGCCGCAAGAAAATAGGGCAAGCCGTGTGCGAAGAAGCTGTCTTGCGGGACCGTGTAGCTGGGGGAGGTGGTCAGCCCCCGCGCTGCCTGGAGTACCACCAATGACCCCCGGGTGGAGGCAATCGGCTGGCCCAGGGCGTTCACGGGCGTTAACGTCAGCTGGACAGCGCGGTGGGCCACGGCTTCCAGCGGACTTTGGTAAGAAATCCGTGTGCCCGCCGGCGTGAAAAAGGCAAAGCCCACCGGTGCGGTGTTGTTGGCCACCACCATAATCCGGAGAGACGGGCTTTCAATTCCCCCCGCTCCCGGTACAGACGCCACAAACACCGCGCCGGTGGTTTGCCCAACCGCTAGCGGCTGCATCTTGAACTGCGCCACCCCGGCGACCGCGTTGACCGTGATGGTCACGTTGTTTCCGTAGGCGTAGACAAAGCGGCTGCCATTCCACAGGTTTATTGGGGGGCACTGCGTCGGAGAGTCCACCGCACAGGTTGTGTACAGCAAGCGCAGCGTGATCGGGCCATTGTAGGTGGCTTCCGCTTGCCCGTTGGGAAGCGTCACCGCGGCGGTCAGCACCTTGGTCTGGCCCGCCGCCACAAAGGGCAGGCTGCTGCCCAACACCATAAAAGAGCCGGGTGCCAGCGAAGGAGCGCTGGCCGTGGAGCCTGTCGAGGTTGGCGGGGTGCCGCTCGACCCGGAGGACGGCGGCTGGGCGCTGGACTTGGTGGCAGTGGCGGCCGCGGAGGCGACCGGACTCGGGCTGGTGACCTTGGCCGCCGCGGTGTGGGCGGCCACTCGCACCGTGACCGGGGGCGTGGCCGACTGGCCGGATGGCCGCGGGCTGATCTGCGCCGGGTTGGCATGGTGCCGAATCGCCGGGGGACCGGCCGCCAGCGGATGGTGGCCGCACGCACCCGCCCCGCATCGGGCTCCACCAGCTGTGACGAAGAGGCTGCTCACCAGCAGCACACTAACCGCAATGCGCCACCGGTTCATACACACACCGTCCTTTTCCCGCCTGCTGGGAAGCCGCCATTGGGATCGACAGGATTAGTAAACAGCAATTGGCGGAAGAAGTCGACTTGCTGAGGGAGGCAGGGGAAATGGGCAGCCGGTGAGGGAAACCGCCGCGGCTGGCCGCGCCCGCCTTCGAGACGAGCAGCTATTGGAGTGTCAGTGGCGCGTGTAGTGGGAATCGGGCCCATAGGCTCAAATCGTGGGCGAAGCGGCCGGACGGCGGCCGTGACAGCCGTTAGGGCAACCGGCGGTATGCCGGGCGGCGCGGCCACCTGGCCCTCGGCAAGTGCCAATCCGGGAGCGAGCGGGAGATTGGGGCCAGAATCCCCGATCCCATTGGGCCGAGCCGATTCAGTCAGCGCCGCTGGGCGAGAAAATGGGCGCGGCGAAAGGTGGAGCGCTGCCAATGGCATCTCCTCGCCATTAGTGTAATGTGACTCCATCTGGCTAAGTGGCCATGATGGCGATGATGGCAAGGGGGTGGGCGGCATGGAGTTCTTCGTCAACACGGGTCGGCCCGCGCCGCCGCTCTGGCGCCGCGCCAGGCGGCCGGTGTCGCCTCACGACCCGCGCTGGCTGAGCCTGCGTGCGGCATTGCCCGGGGCACCCGAGTGGGACGAGGGCCACTGGTACCAGGTAGAGGCTCCTCCTTCAGACAGCCCCACGGAGTGGCGGGTGGCCATGCCGGACCTGGGCAGCCACGACGGCCGCCAGCAGTATCTCCACCACGTGCTGACAAACCCGGAATTCCACGATCCATCGGTGCTGAGCGACTTACACAGCCGGCCCCTGGTGTTTTGGCAGGGCGACGCCTTGCTCGTGTACTCGCCAAGCGGCCAGCCCATTACCAAGGTTCGGTTTGCCAGTGGCCCTCGGGCGGGCCAGCCGTCGTGGTGGCGCCGCCTGTTTACCACCGGGCTGGCGGTGCTGGCCAAGCTGAAGCTTTTGCTGGTGTTTGGGTCGGTGCTGGTCACCATGGCGCTGTACGCGCTGGTGCTGGGGTGGCCCTTTGCCATCGGGCTGGTGCTCCTGATTGCCGGCCATGAGATGGGGCATATGGTGGCGGCGCGCCGCCGGCACATGGCAACCAGCCTGCCCATCTTTCTCCCGTTCCTGGGGGCGTTTATTGGGTTGAAGCAGCGGCCGGCGGACGCCAGTGAGGAAGCGTTCCTGGGCATCGCAGGCCCCATCTTTGGGCTGGCCGGCACCGGGGTGGCCGCTCTGCTGTGGGTGGCCACGGCTAATCCATTCTGGGCCGCCCTGGCCAGTGCCGGCTGCCTGCTGCACGTCTTTAACTTGATGCCGGTGCTGCCGCTGGATGGCGGGCGCACTGTGGGCTTCTGGCGCTGGCGCGCCTGGATCCCCGGGGCCCTGGGGGCGCTGGCCGTCCTGTTTTATCGGCCGACGCCGCCACACTGGCAGTTCGACCCCATCGCCGTCCTGCTCATTGGATTAGTGGTGTGGTCGCTGTCAGTGGAGCCGCGCTCCCGGCCCCAAAACTATGCCGCCATCAGCGCGCGGGCCCGCTGGGGGTACACCTTGCTGTGGGGGGCGCTGTTGGCGATCAGCGTGCTTGGCTACGTGACCTTTGGGGCCTACGCCATTTGAGAGTGGTCGGGCCGCAGCGTCCAATGCGGCCATGACGGCCGGCGCGAAGCGGTGCCAAGGTTGGCAGTGTGCTGGACGTATCGGAGCGGCCATCGAACGCTGCGGTGCAGGCGCCTCGATGGGCGCCACAGCTCAAAACCCAATCACCAGGCACAACGGGCTAACTGGCGCTACTGGAGGCGCACATCAGGCGGCCACATGGGTAGGCTGCTTAGGATATCGCAGGTGGTGAGCGTTATTTAACCACGCGCCAGTCCCTGGATTCGCTTTGCTCCACCAGTCCTAAGGAGCGGCCGTTATATGACCAAAACTGCCACCCGCTCATAGGTCGCCCTGCGAGGTGTGTGGCCGCAGCCGACGGGTTGATGAACGACTTTCCCTCGCAGTCCAGGTGACCTTCCGGGGTGACAGTTGCTTCAAAGCGTCTCCCTTCCCAGCTCGCTGTGAGCACAGCGGGGAGCGATATCCGACCAGAGGCAAACAAGGCATCCCAGCGGGAGTTCCGGTAACCCTGAAGCGAGGGTCCTTGGTGTTTTGGCGCAGGCCTTTCAACTGGATGCGCCCCGTCGTTGCTGCGTCCGGCGCGAACTTCGCCAAGCCACCTGCCTTCATATCTCCAAAACTTCCATCCGTCGGTTTGCGTGCCGGCAATATATGTGGCGGCTGCCGTCGGGTTGGCAAAGACCCTCCCGCGACACGTTATGTAACCCGAGGAGTCCACCGAGGCCTCGACCAGCTCCCCGTCCCAGTCCCCTCGCAGGGACGCTTGACTGCCTACTGCGCCGGATTCGACGAGGCTCACCCACGCTCTCATGCGGCGGCCCTCCGGTGCGTTGGTCGGCGCGATGTGAGGCTGACTTAGCGCCGCTGTGGTCTTCGGTTGAGCTGCCGCAGACGGGGGGATAGGCGCGGCCGATCCCATCAACGCCCGAGCAGCCCACTCAGCTATGTCGTGGCGAGTCGTGTCGATGCCCTCCCTCCGCAGATCTCGCCGCAGGATCCCAACCACGTTCGACGCAGGATTGCACAGCCACTCCCGAACAATCCCATCCATGGCACGTTTGGCAACCCAGTCAGTCAAACGTCCTGGGTCGGACATGTTCGATCGGGATAGGATCCATAACTGAGAAAGTATCTCCGCAAAGTCGCTGTCATCGTGGTAGGAGAATAGATCGATTGTTGCTACCAACTTCGTCGCGACATCGCCGCTGGTCGCGGCATTGTACAGTTTCAGAAGGCGACCGTTGGTCAGCACGCCCCACGGGATCCCATCTACCGCACAGTATGCGATCAGCTGTGAGGCTGCCTTCTCCGTCAGGTCAACCGACAACGATTTGGCCTCGACGGCGAGCACACTGCGCCCGCCCACCCGGATGACATAGTCGATGAATTCCTGCGAGGTGCGGACGTAGTACTCCCTCGTGATGTCGGTGACGTCTTCATATCCCAGGGCTCTCAAAAGCGGGTCGATTAACACCGCGCGGGTGTCGGCCTCGCTCAACTTCGGGGCATGCACCTCAGCGGTTACCATCTTTGCGTAGTCAACCGCCGACCGGATGGCGGCAGAACTTTCCGCGGATGGATATTCCATGATTGACCCCCTGGTCGATCAGCCTCCTGATGTCGGCGCGCCCGGAGGCTACATTGAATTAACGATAGCATAATCGAGGACTCAATCGCCAGGGGGCCATCTCGCAAGGTCCCTTATCTCTCCGTGCCGCGATGGGAGATGGCGGAGGTCGCAGGGAAGTCCAGGCCGGACGCCCACGGAAAATAGAGTCCGCTGCGCGCCGGTTAGGTGTGGAGCGATGATGCGCGTTTCGCGCAGATGCCTTGGGACGCCTTTTCGGGTTGATCCTGGAGTAGGTCCGTAGATTGAACGCTTGGAACCCCGGATGGGACCGTCAGTTGCGGTGGGGGTGTGGGGGTAGGCCCACCGCCGAGGGGCCGGCACACCACCTCCGCTGTGAATGACAGAGCGTGGAGAAGCACCCACACCGGTTCCGCCGCCTGGCCAAGCCAGCCGATCGCGGGTCGCGGGAGGAATCCGCGGCGGCAAAACGTGTCCCAAAGCCCGGCCCACTGGGTTTCGCGGTTCTGCTCATTGGCTTGGTGGTGTGGTCGCTGTCAGTGGAGCCGCGCTCCCGGCCCCAAAACTATGCCGCCATCAGCGCGCGGGCCCGCTGGGGGTACACCTTGCTGTGGGGGGCGCTGTTGGCGATCAGCGTGCTTGGCTGCGTGACCTTTGGGGCCTGCGCCATTTGAGAGTGGTCGGGCCGCAGCTGAGGCGCGATGGGAAGCGCCACCACCTTGACGCCATCGTCGCGTCCGCTTACGCTCTTGGCGGTGTTAGACTAATTATCTACTAGACCGTCTGCGCCGACCAGCCGGCCACGACCGAGGGGTTAGAGGAGCAGCGGGCCCGAGGAGGAGAAGGCATCAACAGCAACAGCAGGCGGCTGGTTGCCGCCGAGGACCTTTTCGCGCTGTGGACCGTCGCGGATGTGGCGATCCAGCCCGGAGCGGAGCGGGTAGCGTATGGCGCTTCCATTCCGGTCCGCGGCCAGCGAGAGCCGGACGCAAACATATTTGTAATCAGCGCGGACGCCCCGGAGCCTCAACTGTGGACCACCACAGGACGCAGCCGGCGGCCGCAGTGGTCGCCCGATGGGCGCTGGCTGGGGTTTCTGTCTCGGCGCCAAGGACTGCCGCCACAGGTTTATGTGATGGCAGCGTCCGGCGGCGAGGCGCGCCCGATCACGCGGCTCCGCCGCGGTGTCGAAGATTTCGCCTGGGCCCCCGACGCTCAATCCGTGGTGGTGGTGGCCGCCTCCGGCGAGCCATGGACCCGAGCGGAGGACCCAGAGCCGGAGCCCGCCCGCGTCATCGATCGCATGCCCTACCGCTTAAACGGCGTGGGCTACACCTATGATCGGCGGTTTCACCTGTTTCGGGTGGACTCGTCCTCGGGTGAGGTCGCGGCCCTGACCGATGGCGCCTACAGCGACACTCAGCCCGCCTGGTCGCCGGATGGGGCGGCCATCGCCTTTGTATCGGCCCGCCACGACACCCGTGACCAGGATGTGGCTCAAGACGTCTTCACCCTTCGGCTGGACGATTTGTCTATCCGCCAGCTCACAGCCACCGAGGGGGGCGCGCACGATCCGGTGTGGTGCCCGAACGGCTGCCACATCGCCTACGTGGGCACCACGCGGCGGGAGAGCACCCCCTCCCACGGCCGGCTGTTCGTCATGAATGCCGACGGCAGCGGCCGCCGCCGCTGGGCAGGGTCTTGGGACCGCCACGTCATTGGGCGCCCCCAGTGGAGCCCGGATCATCAGGCGATCTATGTGCTGGCCGAGGACGATGGCGCGACGGAGGTGTGGCGCGTTGCCCTTGGAGCCGGCGGCGCCGAGGCCGCCCCAGAGCCAGCCGGACCCGGCCGCCGCCACGTTTCAGCGTTTCAGGTGGCACCGGACGGAACCTGGGGGGTTTCCGTCAGCGCCTGGCCCACGCGGCCGCCGGAGGTTTGCCGGGAAGCGCTGCGCCCCGACACCCCGCCCACCGCGCTCACCCATCTGCACGATGCGTGGTGTGCCGGCGTGGCGCTGGCCGACATGGAGCCCTACACCGCGACCAGCGCCGACGGGGCGCGCGTCTCCTGCTGGCTGATGCGTCCGCCCGCGCTGGCGAATCCCGGCGGCGGCACGCACCCCGGCTTGCTCAAGCTGCACGGCGGGCCCTTTGCGCAGTTTGGGTATGGTTTTTCCCACGAGATGCAGTACTGGTCCGCGCAGGGCTACACCGTGTTTATGGCGAACCCTCGCGGCAGTTCCGGCCGCGACGAGGCGTGGGCCCGATCCTTGGGCATGGCGCGCGGGGTGGCGGACTATGAGGATGTGCTGGCCGCCGTGGATGCGGGGCTCGCCCACGATCGGGCCGTCGACCCCGACCGCCTGGCCGTCAACGGCGGCAGCT
This sequence comes from Bacillota bacterium, assembly GCA_021846505.1. Classification (GTDB taxonomy): domain Bacteria; phylum Bacillota; class Sulfobacillia; order Sulfobacillales; family JAIMBI01; genus JAJZWV01. The sequence goes on along the minus strand of JAJZWV010000005.1, from coordinate 58,764 downwards.
ATGGCGGCTATCTCACCAGCTGGATTGTGGGGCACACCAACCGATTTCGGGCGGCGTGCTCCGAGGCAGCGCCGAACAATCTCTATTCGATGAGCGGCACCGGGGACTTGGCCGGGCGCAACCGCCGGCTCCAGTATGGGTTCACGGCGCAGGAAAACCCCGAGTTCTTCTGGAAGGCGTCCCCCATCGCCTATGCGCTGGACATCAACACGCCGGTGCTGATCATTCACGCGGAGAACGACTACCGCGTGCCGATCGAGCAAGGCGAGCAGCTGTTTGCGGCGCTGTACTTCCAAGGCAAGCCCGCGCGCCTCGTGCGCTTCCCCCACGAGAATCACGGCCTCGCACGCAATGGCCATCCCGCCCATCGCCTGGAGCGCTTGGCCCTGATGCGGCAGTGGTTTGCCGATCATGGGGCGTAGCGGCGCCGCGGGCGCTCCCGCCTGGCCCCCGCTGCCGTGGCGCCTCATCGGGCCCCACCGCGGGGGCCGTGTGACCGCGGTGGCTGGGCATCCGACGGATCGGCTGACGTTTTTCTTCGGCGCGGCGGCGGGCGGGGTGTGGGTGACCCGCAACGGGGGAGTGTCCTGGCACAATCTGACGGACGGCGCCTTGAGGCGCCCGTCGGTGGGGGCGCTGGCGCTGGCGCCGGCGGAGCCGCGGCGGCTGTACGTGGGGCTCGGAGAATCGTGTGTGCGCAATGACGTGGTGCCGGGTGATGGGGTGTGGCGCTCGGATGACGCCGGTGCGCACTGGGAGTCCCTGGGCTTGGCGGACACCCAGCACATTGGCCGCATTCTGGTGCACCCGACGGATCCCGACACGCTCTACGTGGCGGCGCTGGGGCATGCGTTTGGGCCCAACCCGGAGCGCGGCGTCTTTCGGTCGCGAGACGGCGGCCGCTCCTGGGACCTCATCCTGCACAGGGGGCCCGACGCCGGCGCCGTGGACTTGGCCATGGATCCGGATGACCCCGGCGTGCTGTATGCCGCCCTGTGGGAAGTGCGCCGACAGCCGTGGACCTTCGTCAGCGGCGGGCCCGGATCTGGCCTCTATCGGTCGGAGGATGGAGGAAATCACTGGGTCAGCATCACCGAAGCTCCAGGGCTGCCCGGGGGCGTGTGGGGCCGGGTGGGCCTGGCCACCACGCCGGCCCGGCCTGGCCGGCTCTGGGCCATGATCGAAGCGCGGGAAGGCGGGATCTTTCGATCCGACGACCAGGGCGCCCACTGGGTGGGCACCAATGATGAATTGGCCCTCAGGCGGCGGCCATGGTATTACAACCACATCGTGGCCGACCCGGTGCACCCGGACACCGTGTACGTACTGGACCTCGAGTGCCGGCGCTCGACCGATGGGGGCCACACCTTTGCCGCCGTGCCGACGGCGCACGGGGATCACCACGCGCTGTGGATTGATCCCCGAGACCCCCAGCGCCTCATTAACGGGCACGACGGCGGGGCCGCCGTGTCGTTTGATGGGGGCGCGTCGTGGTCGTCCACGTTCAACCAGCCGACCGCCCAGTTTTATCATGTGACGACCGACACCCGCGTGCCGTATCGGGTGTACGGCGCCCAGCAAGACAACACCACCTTGAGTGTGCCGAGCCAAAGCCGGTGGGGTGCGGTGGGCGCGGCGGAGTGGGCCGACGTGGGTGGAGGAGAGAGCGGCGCCATTGCGGTGCGCCCCGATGCCCCCCACATCGTGTATGCCGGCAGCTACAACACCCTCACCCGATACGACGGGCAGGTCGGCGAGCTGCGCTCGATTCACCCGTGGCCCGATTTGACGGCGGGCCGGCCCGCGGCGGCGGTCCGGTATCGGTTTCCCTGGACGTTTCCCGTGGTGCTGTCGCCGCATGACCCCACGACGCTGTACACCGCGGCGCAGGTGGTGTTCCGCTCGCAGAATGAGGGGGCCAGCTGGACGGTCATCAGCCCAGACCTGAGCCGCCAGGACCCCAGCAAGATGGGGCCGTCCGGCGGGCCCATCACGGGGCAGGCTATGAATGCCGAATACTACGGCACGGTGTCGGCTTTAGCCGAGTCGCCTCGCCGGCGCGGCCTGCTGTGGGCCGGCACGGACGACGGGCTCGTGCACGTGTCGCCCGATGGCGGGGCCACTTGGGAGGCAGCGACCCCAGAAGAGTTGCCGCGCGACAGCTATGTCGCGGTGGTGGAGCCTTCGGCGCACGACGCCGACGCCGCGTTCGTGGCCGCCCATCGCTACAAGCTTGACGACCCGGCTCCCTACATCTTTCGCACCACGGACCGAGGCTGCCACTGGACCCGGATCGTGTCGGGCATTCCCGGCGGCGAGTGGGTGCGCGCCGTGCGCCAAGATCCCCAGGAGCCGGCGCTCTTGTACTGCGGCACGGAGACCGGCGTCTACGTATCCACCGACGGCGGCGACGGCTGGCAGCGCGCCAACGCCAATCTGCCCGCGGTCCCGATTTATGACTTGGCGGTTCATGGCCAGGACTTGGTGGCGGCGACGCACGGGCGCTCCTTCTGGATCCTGGATGACGTGTCGCCATGGCGCGCCCAGGCAGCCGGGGCAGTGGGCGCCGCACCGATTCTGCATCGCCCGGCTGACGCGGTGCGCTGGATCCCGCGGGCGGCCGGCGGAGGGCGCGGCGCCGCGGGCGGCGCGGGGTATCGCGCGCTCCCCTACACTGCGGCCCGCTGGGAGCGCAGTGCGGCCGGCGAGCCCGAGTGGGTGGACAGCGGAGCCAACCCTGCCGGCGGCCTCTGGCTCAGCTATGAGCTGTCGGAGCCCGTGGCGGAGCTCAAGCTGCACATCGAAGATGAGGCGGGCCGGCTGGTGCGGATCGTGGCCGAGGGCGCCCACGCTGCCTGGTTTCATCGGGCCGCGTGGGACTTGCGGGAAGCGGGGGTCAATGGCTTGCCATCCACGGCGCGGCGTGCCGCCGGCATCTCCGGACTGCCCGTGCTGCCCGGCCCGTATCGGGCGGTCTTGGCGGCCGGAGGGCCGTCGCGGGTTCAGCCTTTTGCCGTGGCGCTTGTGCCAGGCAGCGGCGTGGATCCTGCCGCGCTCGCGGCCCAGCGCGAGCTCCATGGCGCTATTCGCGCGGCATTCCGCCAGCTGATCGACCTGGTGGTGGCGGCGCGCGCGTGGATGCAGCAGGTCCGTGCCGAGTCGCCAGCCACCGCAGCCCACGCTAGCCACCAGCTGGAGGCGGTCCTCACGGGGATGGCGGGGCCGGAGCAGCCCAGCGCGGATTCCCTGCGCTCCCATCCCGCGCCTCTGAGTGCTCAGCTGTCGGCCTTGGCCGAGGTGGTGGCGCTGGGCGACCAGGCACCCACGGCGCAGGCCTGGGAAGTGTTCCGCGAGCAGTCCCGCCACTTCGACGCTGCGCGGCAAGCCGCCGCGGCGGCCGTGCGGCAAGCCGTGGAGGCCGTGAATCGCCAGCGCGCGGCCGCGGGGCGGGCCGGCCTGTCCGTTCCGGCGTGGTGCGAGGATTGACGCGAGCGCGCCCGTCAGACCACACTCACCCGTGCCCCGGCTCCCGCGATGTCGAGGATGCTGACGTCGGCTGCCGTGTGAACGCTGGCCAGCGTGCGGTGCCACTCCTCCGCGATGGTGCGCGCCTGGGACCGGTTGGACAGCGCGATAATGGTGGGCCCGGCACCGGAGAGGCTGGCCGTCCATCCTCCGGCGCGCAGCGCACTGGCGATGAGCAGCTCAAGGTCCGGCACCAGGTGGGCTCGGTATGGCTGGTGCAGCCGGTCCTCCCCTCCGGACCGCAGCCAGCTCAGATTGCCTGAGGCAAGGCCACCGACCAGCAGGGCGACCCGTCCAAGATTGAAGACGGCGTCGGCCAGCGGCACCTGGTCAGGCAGGACGCGCCGCGCCTGGGGCGTGGCCAGCGGATTGGCCGGCACGACGGCGACGGCCACGAGGTCGCGGGGATGGGGCAGGCGCACGGCCTCCACCTGCCCGTTGCCCATATAGGCGACCGTGACACCCCCCAGCACGGCCGCCGCCACGTTGTCGGGATGGCCTTCAAGGCGGGCGGCTTCCGCAAGCACGTCACGCGTGCTGACCGGGTCGCCCAGCAGGGTCCGCGCCGCCATCACGCCGGCAATGATGGCCGTGGCGCTGGATCCCAGGCCCCTGGCGACGGGCACGCTGCTCGTGGCCGTAATCCGGAGAGGGGGCCGAGGGAGCCCGCGCCCCCGATAGACGGCGTCCATCGCCCTGAAAATCCCCTGGGCATCCTCGGCGGCAAGGTGGGAGGCTTGGGGTCCAACGATGTCAATCCGATCCCTGGGGGCGTGTTCGAAGCGGAACGTGTTCTCCAGGGCCACGGCGAGGGCCAGCGTGTCAAGCCCCGGCCCCAGATTGGCGGCGCTGGCGGGAACGGTCACGACGATGGTCATCGGCGAGCCTCCTGCTCCAGCGCCTCGGCCACCGCCTCTACGCTGATGGAGTCCTCGTCCGCGCCGCCGTGCAGCTCCAGTACGTCCGGGTCCTTCAGCCCGTGGCCGGTCAGGACCACCACAACCTCGGTGCCGGGCCTAAGCTCGCCTGACTCAGCGAGGCGCAGCACCCCGGCCAGGGGAGCGGCCGACGCCAGCTCCGCAATGATGCCGGTGGCGCGCGCGAGCCGGCCCTGGGCTGCCAGCATCTCGGCGTCGGTGACGGCATAGAATGCGCCTTCCGACTCAGCCACCGCCTGCCGTGCTAGATGGCCACTCGCGGGCCGCCCGATGCGGATGGCGCTCGCGAGCGTCTCGGGGTGGTCCACCGCCGCGCCCGTGGCGAGGGGCGCCGCGCCGGCCGCCTGAAAGCCCAGGAGGTGGGGCCGCGTGGCGGCAAGGCCCGCCTCGTGGTACTCGACAAAGCCCCTCCAGTAGGCGGAAATGTTGCCGGCGTTGCCCACGGGCAGCGCCAGGTAGTCGGGAGCGTGCCCCAGCGCGTCCACGACTTCGAAGGCGGCCGTCTTCTGGCCGGCGAGGCGGTAGGGATTGACGGAGTTCACGAGGGCGACGGTCGGATGCTGGCTGGTGAACTGCCGCACCGCCGCGAGGGCGGCATCAAAGTTGCCGCGGACCCGCACGATGCGTGCGCCATAGATGCGCGCCTGAGCCAGCTTGCCGCGGGCGACGGCGTCCTGGGGGACCACCACGACCGCCCGCGCCCCCGCGCGCGCGGCATAGGCGGCGGCGGATGCCGCAGTGTTGCCGGTGGACGCGCATACCATGGCGCGGGCGCCCGCTTCGCACGCCTTGGAGACGGCGAGCGTCATGCCGCGATCCTTGAAGGATCCGGTGGGATTCGCGCCTTCCCACTTGAGCCAGAGCCGGAATTTGGGCGGCAGGAGCCCCCGTGCTTCGAGGAGCGGCGTGTTGCCCTCCCCCAGTGTGATGACCGGTGTCGCGCTGGACACGGGGAGCCAGGAGGCATAGGAGGAAATGACCCCTATGGCATGCATAGCCCGCCCTCCCGGGGGCGGTGCGTCGTCGTCGCGATTCCCATCAGCAGCAGGTCGGCGAGGGTCATGTGTGCACCCAGCAAGCGAGCCATCTCCTTTAGCGGGCCTAAATTGTCCAAGAGTATACAGGAGGCCGGATAGGGTGGAGGGATGCGACGAGAAATATTTGGGCAGAGGGCGCGGCCTAGGCGGTAGCTGTCACGCCCCATACCTCGTGGGCGCGTGTCGTGAGGTCAAGCCCCTTTGGGCCATGAGTGACCGCCACAGGGCAGCCAGCTTAGCCGGCCTTCTGCTGTTCCTGAGTGCTTTGATTGGACTGATGCAATAGCCAGCGGACGCCGGCGAAGAAGTGCTCCTGGGCATCGAGGGGCTGGCCGGCACAGGGGTGGCTGCTCTCTTGTGGATGGCAGCGGCCAATCCAATCTGGGCCGCCCTGGGCAGTGCGGGCTACCTTCTGAATGTCTTTAAACGGACGCCGGTGCTGTGGCTGGACGGCGGGAGGAACGCGGTAGGCTTCTGACGGTGGTGCGCTTGGGTCCCCGACGCGCTGGGGCACTGGCCGTCCTGATTTACGACCGGCACCGCTCCACGGGCAGTTTGACCCGTCGCCGTGTTGCTCATTGGTTAGTGGTGTGGTCGCTCTCGCTGGACCCGCGCTCGCGTCCCCAAGACTATGCGACCATCAGTGCGCGGGCCCGCTGGGGGTAAACCGTGTGGCGGGCGCCTTTGGCCATCAGCGTGATTGGCTAGGCGTCCTTTGGTGCCCACGCCACTTGAAAAGCGAGAGGACGGTTACCGGGGCCTCGCAATCCTCCAACGGAGTCATACCAAGGCTTTTCGTCTCGCCGAACCTGTAGAAGAAACAGGGCGATAACGAGGCGGAATGCCCCGACACCACATCCTAGTCATAGCCAGGAATGGCCCATGCTGACCTTCATCCCGGGCCCGACTTGCCGGGGCATGTTGCCGAAGGCACCCGAGGTCGCGGCGTGGATGGCCGGACACAAGTGGCGGCACGGCTAAGCGCATGCCGTGTAGCCCTCGCGTGCCCACTTCCATCCAGGCGCCATGTAGCGGTAGCGGGCAAGTGCCACCGCGGGTCGCCCTAAGCAGTGAGCGTTATGATCCCGCACCATGCTGCGTTTGGGGCGCGAAGCGCGTGTCGGCTACTTAGTACAGTAAACCTGCGTCGACCTCCCTGGTGTTTCGCACAAAGTGGCGGATGTTGACAGGCCGGGAAACGAAGGCGTACGGTTGCGAGAGATTTCCATCACCATATGTCGAACCTCTCAAACTGGAACCGTGAAAGGGGCCGGTTTCGTGGCCGAGATGCCGTCGGTTCGTCATGTTCCCTGTGGGGAATTCGCCACCGCGAGCGAGGAACAAATGGCCAGGCTCCTGCTGAAGGGCCTGCGCGGGCGCGAGGATGGCCCCTGGTTTATTTACACCAACATAATGCTCAAGGCTTCCCAGGGCCGACGCTTGGAAGTGGACCAACTCGTCGTGGGACCCTCAGGCGTTTTCGTGGTTGAGGTCAAGCACTGGGACGAAGTGTTCATCAAGGAAAACCCGGCAACCGTTGAGGAAGAGCTGCAGAAGCTTGAAATGAAGGCCAGGATCGCTTCGGGCCCCGTCAAGCGACTGGACGCCAACCAATGGGTGTCAGGCGTTATGCTGCTGACCAAACCTACCGGCAAAATTCCGGGTATCCGCCGTCGCTACCCCCAGGTATTCAGCCAGGAAGACTGGTCCTTGGCGCTGCGCGTGGATGAGTCCGGTCAGCTAGACCCGGTGAAGATCCAGGCCATCGCTCGGGAGCTGGGCGGCCCGGAGGCAGCCATGGTGCACGGTTCGCTTCGCCGCCTGGGGGAAATTATCAACCTGGAGCTTATCAGCCCACGGGAGGAGCTGTTTCACCGCGTTTACGTGGGAGTGCACCGCACCAAGCGGGAAAAGCGGATCGTGCACTCATACGATTTGTCGGCGTCACCCCACAAGGTCCCCCTGAGGCTCGCGGAGCGAGAGTGGGGCGCCATGCAAGAAATGGTCAGGCACCCCTTTGTGCCGATCATCGTAGACTCCTTCCAAGCGGTCTCCAATTATGCGGGAGAGATGTACTTCTTCAGCGTGGTGGCCCCTGATGCTCCGACCTTGGACGAGCGCGCGACCGACGAGCACTGGCTGCCCGCGGATCGGCTGGAATTTGCCACGCGTTGCGCCGAGGCCCTAGCCACCATGCATGAAGGTGGCCACACGGGGAAGCCCGTGGTTCATCGGGGCTTGTCGCCGTCAACGATTTTGGTGCGCGGCGGCAACCATCCCATGTTTACGGGTTTCCAATGGGCACGGCTGGATCAAGTTGCCACCATCGCGGCGGGGGCCGATGAGGTCGTCTCTGACCCGTGGATGGCACCAGAGGTCGCGGCGGGTGGTTTGGGACAAGCCTCCGCCGAGAGCGACGTGTTCTCCCTTTGCAAGTCCTTAAGGACGCTGTTTGTAGGTCACGGTGAAACGGAAACGCAGGTTCGAGAGTGCCTGGAAGCGGGCATGGGCGGTCAGGCATCGGATCGCTGCAGCGCAGCGGAGCTGGCCGAACGGTTAAGGGAGCTTATACTGCCGGTCCCGCCGCTAGCCGAGGATCCTGACGAGGTGCCGTCAACTAGCATCCCAGTGGCGCCAAAGTTTTGGGCCGCAGACGATGAGATCGTCACAGCGCGGGGAGAGCATTATCTGGTGCTGGCCATGCTGGGGCAGGGGGCCAATGGCACTTCGTACAAGGTTATGGAAGTCCGCAATGGGGAGCAGCACGGGCCCTTTGTCGCCAAGGTCATGCGTGACCGTGAGATGGGCACCTTGGCCGTCGACGCCTACCGGCGCGTGCGGCCGTATTCGGTGGTGCCCTCCTTGGCTTCCGTCCATGAAGTAGCGAGCAGCTGGGATCCCAATCAACCAGTGGCGGTGCTTCAGTGGGTGGAAGGCGTCCCGCTTCAAAGCATCCAGGGGGTTATCGAACTGCAGGCGGAGGAAGAAGGCATTAGCCAGGACGAACTGCTTTTGGGCTGGCTGGAGGACTTGTGCAAAGCGCTAGCAGTCCTGCACCGAGTCGGATATGTTCACGGCGACGTATCGCTGAGCAACATCATCGTGCAGGGGCGTCGCGTGGTGCTGACCGACTATGACACCGTGACGCGCGGACATGAGCACCCGGTAGCCGCCACACCCGGATTGCGCCCCCCAGGCGCGGAGGCAGCGCTGGCCGACGCCTCCTACGACATGTACGCCTTGGGCGTGACACTGTTTCAGGCGATGTTTGAGCCAGCCCCCAGCCGCCCGGTTTATGCAGAGGGCGGGCTGAACTGGGATGCGGTGGAGGAGTCCGACTGGGAACGAGCGGCCGCGTTTGTGCGCAGAGCCACGGACCCGGATGCCGCACGGCGATTCCGCGACGCCGATGATGGGCTGCGTTTTCTCTGTGAAGGCCAGGGGCTGGTGGAGGACATTCGTCCTGCAGGTCAGCCGTTTGGCTGGAATGAGGCCCCGCGGCTGCTAGAACTGCTGGGCCTGTATCCGGGATCGAGGCACGGGAACGCCGAGACCCGGGGGCTCGACTCCGCGTTTGCTGAGTCCACGTACATTGAGACGGAGCTGGACCGCGTGCTGCGGGACGACATCCAGCATGGTGACTTAAATCTCGTGGTGCTGCTGGGGAATGCCGGTGATGGCAAGACGGCGCTGCTACAGCACTTGGTCCACGAACTGGGTCTCACCCCACCCCGCTCGGCTGACCGTATCTGGAAGCAATCGCTGCCGGATGGGCGCGAGCTGATGATCAATCTGGATGGCTCAGCCTCGTATCGGGAGAAAACGTCGGCCGAGTTGCTGGACGAGCTGTTTGAGCCGTTTCATGACCGGAACTTTTCTCCACACCGGGTTCGGTTGGTGGCCATCAACAGCGGCCCGCTGCGTGCGTGGCTGGAGCGCTTTGCGAACGGCGAGGATACCTGGCTTACCAGCCAACTTCGCGCCGCACTGCTGGGCCGGACCCCGGTGGCGGATTCGCGCATTCGGATCTTGGACTTGAACCAGCGGTCGCTGGTCGGATCGCTCCACGATGGAGGCACGCGCGCAGACTTCCTTGAGCAGCTAATTGGCGTGCTGGTAGACGGCCCCAACCCGTCCGCGGACCTATGGACGCAGTGCCGAACGTGCAGTGCCCAAGCCTGGTGCTCGCCCTACCAGTCGGTGCGCACGCTCCGCGATCCGGTTCAGGGGAAATTGGTTCGCCAGCGGCTGACCGAGGCGTTGCAGGCCGTCCACCACCGCGGCACCGTGCACATCACCACTCGGGAGCTGCGAGCGACCGTAAGCTATGTGCTATTTGGCACCGACACATGCCAGGAGATCCACCAACAACTTGCAGATTCTCCCGTTAGTCTGTTTGCCACCCGAGCGTTTGACCCGGAGTCACCACACCGCCAAGGAGAAGTGCTCGCCGAGCTGACCCTGCTAGACCCCGCACTAGTGGCCGAGCCGGAGGTGGACCGCCAGCTGCTTGCGCGCGGCTCAGGCTCTAAGCTCGAGGTCCTGAGGCGCCAAAGTTACTTTCTGGACCATCCTGATGCGGCTAGCTTGGTCGGCGGAGCCCACTTGGACTTGTTCCGAAGGGTGGGCCACATGACCCGCGATGAGACCGACGCGCTGTGCCAAAGGTTGGTGCGGGGCCTGTCGGCGCTGGACGATTTGCCGCGAATTGCACTGGAGCAAAGCGGCGGCGTGTCCCTGCGCGTGCCGGCTCGCACCGCCACGGAAAGCGTGTTTTGGGTGGAAAAGCCGTATGAAGGATTTTCCTTGAGCGTGCCGCCATCCGACCTTCGAGGCGTGCCCACTCTCCATACCGAAGTGTCCCTCGCCTATACCTACGACGGGGGCCAGCGTGAACATTTGGAGATGGGCCTGGAGCTGTTTTCGTTGCTGTTGGAGGTGGAGGAGGGCTTTCGGCCCGGGTTTGACTTGAGGAGCGCAGACACCCATGCGCGCCTATCGATTTTTGCCCAGCGCCTAGCCCAGGAGCAGCGGCGGCACTACTTCGCCTGGAACCCCTCCGACAGTCGGCAAGTTTACGCCGTGGACGTCGACCGGGTGGAGGAGAACGGCAACATCCAGCAGGTGCTAAGCGTGCGGCCACGGGCTGAGCCGCGCCATGGCTAAGCCGATTGGCAACCGGGCAATCCTGGAAGACGTGCTGTCGCGGGCCATGGTGCGCGAGCTGTGGACCGCGCATTACGATCCTGTCTTTCCGATGCAGCCGGGCGATTTCTCCGTCGGCACGCTGCTCCCTGCCCTGCTGTTCCTGATGCGGCGCGGGGAGGCGCGGGGCCGGGGCCGGTTTGTAGAGACCTATGGGAAGGGCGAGCGGAGAGCCACGGCAGATGGTGTGGCCGAGCGACTGAGCTGGCGCCCCGATGTAGTTGTGCATGTCGAAGCGGGCGCCGCTATTTTAGGCGATGTAATTTTGGCACACTGCCTGGAAGCGGTTAATCACAGTGCCAGTCGCCAGAGCCCGATCGATCGGGCGTACCCGAGCCATTATTTTTCGAGCTGGCTGGACTTGTCTCAAGCGTACGCTCACATGCGGTATGTGCCTGATGCACTGGCCACCATCCTGGGAAGGCCAGATTCAGCGAGGGACGCCATGATGCCAAGTCCCTTCTCCGTGGGCTCTGTGCGGGACAACTTGCTGCTGAAAACCTTTGCCACGGCGGTGGAGGTTGGCGACCGCAGCTATGCCTTGACGGCGGACCGATTCGTGGAAGGCGAGGCCGATGCCCTGTCGGCCGACCAACTGGCCATGGTGCGCATGGCCCAGGAGCTTGAGATGGCGCCCCGTCCCGCGCAGGGAGACGGCACGGCCATGCCGAATCAGCTGCCACTGGATGGGGCGGCGGCTGCGGCATTCCGGGAAGACTTTCGCGTGTTCCTAACCGCATACGGGGAGGAAATTCCGCTGCCCTCACTGGTCCCGATGCTCGAATGCGCGCTGGCCATAGGCCTCACGCGCATGGTGTTGGGCAGTGCCGGGCAACTCCGCCGGCTGTTTGACGAACGGGGCGACGCCTCCAGCCGGGAGCCGTGGCCGCTGTTTGTGGATGCGTCCGAGGGTGGTCACCCGCATCTGCGTCAGCTGGCAGAAGAATCGATGGACCAGGCCGAGCGCCTGATGAGGGGCCTTCCCGTGAGCTTGATGACGCTTCGTGTGTTGGAGAGCCTGGCACGGGACGATGATGCGCTAGCCGCCGACATTCCGCCGTCATCACCCGACGGGAACCCTCGGGTTCAGTTTTTGCTGGATGTGCTGAAGGAAAGGCATCACCGTGGGCCAGCCATACGGGACCGGGCAGGAGTCTACTGCCGCCAGCTCGCCCGGGCGTGCGTCAGAGACGAGACATTCTCGGACTTGGTGGCCGTTTTGGACGATCGGTCTGTACATCCGGTGCTGCAGTTGGCCGACGTGGTGGTGCGGCTCATGGGAACCAATAGCCAGGAATTGCGGTTTGCGAAATTGTTAGGGTCCTCTTTGGTGGCGGATGATGCGTCCCCTTATAGATTGGCCGCCCAGCGCCGAGTATCCAAAATGCGAGATGGCGTCGCCCGGCGCGGCGTAGCCCGATCCCTCACCCTGAACAACACGGCGCTCGACTACCTGGTCCACCGCCATTTGTGGCAAGAAGACGGCGGAGACCACCTTCAGCGCCGCCCGGTCACCTACCGGCAATTCTTGGCGCTGCTGCGACAGCGCTATGGGTTCTACGTGGACGCGGCTCCGCCCGGCTTGCCAATTTCCGCGGAAAACCTTCGGCAAAACCGGCACTGGCTGGAGCGGCGGCTGCGGGACTTGGGCTTGCTGGCAGGCGTCAACGATGCCGAGACCATGAAGTTTCTTCAGCCGCGCTTCCACGGCCACGTGGGTGCGCCCATGGACGACCCAAGCTGATGACGTATCTCGAGGTGTGGTCAGAGGAACGGAGGGTGCCAATGCAAATGGATTCGCACACGTCGCCGAGCCGCGACCGCTGGGTGGGCCAAGATGGCTAGACAGGCGATGAGCGATCGGCAGCTGGCCACTGATGTGCTGTCGGCCTCTGCCGTCCGCCGTCTCTGGACGGTGAATTACGCGCCGGTGCTGGCAGTGCAGCCGCAGGACTTTGCCGTTGGCACCATGCTGCCTGCCTTGTTTTATCTTTTTCGGTGGGGCGTGCGGCGTGGACGTGGCCGGTTCGCGCCCGCGTTCAGCTCGGGGGACGGCGGTCCGGTTCGAGCCGAAGACGTCGCGGCCAAGCTAGTGCAGCATCCCGCCATCCGGGTGGACGGCCCCGCCGGCCCCGCCATACTGGGGGACATGGTCCTGGCCCACTGCCTGGAGGCGCGGAAGCGCAGTGCGGCCCGCGCCGAGCCCATCATTCGTGCCTATCCGACGCATTACCTGGCCAGCTGGCTTGATCTACCGGTGAAGTACTCCAACTTGCGCTATGTGCCGGATGCGCTGGCGGCTGCCCTCGCTCAGGCGCCTGGGCACAGCCCTAGCCATGCGCCGGGCGCGCCCAGGCTGTTTGGGGCGGAGGCGCTCCAGGACAATGCCCTGCTCCGGGTGTTTGCGGGTGCAGTCGAGACGCGGGGCCGCCCGTCCGCCTTAACGGCGGACCAGTTCCGCGATGAGGCGGCGGATGCACTGTCGGCTGAGCAAGTCGTCATGGCGCGCATTGCGGGCCTCGTGGGCGAGGCACCGGTGGCGGCTGAAGCCATCAGCGGCCAGTGGCCCTTGGCCGCCGGCGCCGCCCAGGAATTTGCCGCCGACTTTCAGACGGTGCTGATAAATGGTGCCGACATCATGCCACTCACAGTGCTCACGGACATGCTGGAGTGCTCCATCGCTATAGGGCTCGCCGTCATGGTGCTGGCGTCCACCGCACTGGCTCGGAACATTCTAAACGGCGGAGCGGTGTCCCCCCCGGAGCGTTCCGACAAGTGGCCGCTGTTCGTGGATGCGTCGATGGGCGGCCAGTACCGCTTGCGTGAACTGGCCGAGGAGTCCATGCAAGGTGCCTACCGGCTTGTGCGCCGTGCCCCGCTGGACCTCATGGTCCTGCGCATCTTGGACGAGATGGCGGGTGTCGACGAGGCACTGTCGGATGAACTGCCACCGGAAGCGCCCGATGGCTTTGACCGCGTGCGGCTGTTGGTGGATGTGCTGCAGAGCCGCCATGCTCGGTCCGCGACTATCCGGGAGCGAGCCGCAGTGCAATGCAATCAGCTGGCCCGGGCTATCAGAGAACAGGACTCAGCCTCCGAGCTGTTGGACTTGCTGAGGGATGGAGCCGTCCATCCCGTGCAGCGCCTGGCGGAGGTGTTGGTGCGCATGATGGGACGCGTGTCTCAGGAGGGCCATTTCGTGAAGCTGTTGAGCTCGGCCTTGACTGCCGATGAGGCTGCGCCCTATCGGCTGGCGGCCCAGCGGAGGGCAAGGGAGTCGCGCGGTGGGGTCCAGCGCAGCACGGAGGTGCGATCCCTGGTGCTCTCCAATGGGGTGTTGGATTACGTCGTGCACCGCCACCTTTGGAGTTCTCCCCACCGGTCCGTGTCCTATCGCGAATTTTTGGCGGGCCTGCGCGAGCGATATGGGTTTTTTGTCGACGCAGCGCCCCCGGGCCAGCCCATATCGGCCGAGGTGCTGAGGCAAAACCGCAGCGCGCTGGAGCGGCGCCTGAGGGACTTGGGGCTTTTGACCGGGGTGAACGACGCGGAGTCCATGAAGTTGCTGCATCCGCGATTCAGACGCCTGGATGCGGCAGGCACTGCGGTGGGCTAAAGCCGGCGAGGATCGCGGGGAGGTGCATCGGTGGCATCAACGACAGGCAGCTATAGAAAAAATGCGGAGGACGCCCTGACCGTCGCGACGGTCCGTCGGCTCTGGACATCTAATTATGACCCGGTGCTTCCGGTCCAACCGCATTCGTTCGCGATTGGAACTTTGCTTCCCGCCCTGTTTTACTTGTTTCGGCACGGGGTGCGGCGGGGATCGGGCCAGTTCCGCGCCGCGTTCGCTCCCCCGGGAGCCAAGTCAGCCGCAACCCACGATGTGGCGTCGAGGTTGGTCGGAGCCAGCAGGGTGGGCACACGTGGGCCCGCCGCCGATGCGATAGTAGGAGACCTAGTGCTGGCACACTGCCTCGAAGCGCAGCGCCACAGCGCCGACCGGGCGGCACCTATCATCCGTGCTTATCCCGTGCACTACTTCGCCAGCTGGCTCGATTTGCCGGCCCAGTATGTGGACGTGCGAGGCCTTTCAGATATGCTCGCGGCCATCCTGGCGGCCCAGCCCGATGGCGATGTACTACGAGGGCCCCAGGGTCCGGGGGAGGCGGGCGCCTTTCCACTGGGTCGCTTCCAGGAGAACCTCCTATTGCGGTCGTTTGGAGAGGCAGTGGAGAGCGGGCGGAAAGCGAGCTCCCTGACGGCCGATTCCTTCAGTGCTGGGGCTGCCGATGGCTTGTCGGTGGAGCAAACGCTGATGGTGCGCATTGCAGAAGCCGTGGGGGAAGCTCCCAAACCGGCTCCGGGCGACGCGGCGCCCATTGCCAATCAGCTGCCACTGGCGCGCGTGGCCGCCGAGGAATTTGGCGAAGACTTTCGGGTGCTTCTCGCGCAGTATGGAGACAGCGTCCCCCTAGATGCCCTGATGGCGATGTTGGAAACGTCCCTCGCTGTGGGTCTCACCGTCATGGTGTTGGCCAGTGCGCAGTTGGCGCTGTCAATCCTGGATACCTATCAACCGGTGCCGCTGGAGGTGCGAGTTCCACTGTTCGTGGACGCGTCGGCCGGCAGCAGCCGTGAGCTCCGCGACCTGGCCGAAGAATCCATGGCGCATGCTTATCAGGTGATGCGGCGGCTGCCCACCTGCTTCATGACTTACCGCGTACTTGAACAGCTTGCCGAGGAGGATCCGCATTTGGAGGGCACGCTGCCACCTTCCACGCCGCACGGCCGTGACCGTATCGTGGCCCTGGCGCGGCTGTTGGATTCGCGGCACCCGAGAGCCGCCGCAGTGTCCGACCAGGCTGCCAGGCAATGTCGCCGCCTGGGCAGTGAGTTGAGCAAGAGCCAAGGACCAGAGGATGTTATGGCGGTGTTGCAAGAAACGGCGGTTCATCCCGTTCAGCGGCTGGCGGATGGTTTGGCCCGGCTAATGGGTTATGCCGGGGAAATGCCGTTCGTCCAGCTGCTCAGTTCCTCGCTGGTATCGGACGAAGCCTCACCCAATCGGCTGGTGGTGCAGCGGCGGGTTCGAAAGACCGTGGCGGGTGTCCCGCGCAGCGCGGATGCCCGCGCGCTTGTGCTTAGCAACACCACGTTAGACTACCTGGTCCATCGCCATCTATGGGCGGTAACGGCGACCGGTGCCTGCGAGCGGCGGGCGCTTACCTTGGCTGAGTTTCTTAAGACTCTCCGCCTGCGCTATGGATTGTTCGTGGATGTGGCGCCGCCGGGGATGCCCATCGCCGCCGATCTCCTGAGAACCAATCGCCTGGTGTTGGAACAGAGACTCCGCGACCTGGGCCTGTTAGTTGGCGTCAACGATTCGGAAAGCATGAAGCTGCTGCAGCCCCGCTTTCATCATCAGGAGGTGCACGATGTCCGTTCCATCAGTTGAATCGGCTGGACTGGATTTGGATGCCCTGGACTTGACGGATGCACAAGTTCGCATGCTCGCGGAGACTTTTCAGCGTCTGCTGCCGGCCGCAGTTCCCGGAGACGTGGCCTACGCCCGATTTTTGCCGGGCGGGGTGATACGGACGCTGTTGGCCCATCCGCACTTTGACGTTCCGCAGTGGGATGTCTACGGTGTGGGCCAGGGTGACTCCCCGAGCTGGATCCGCGGTGAGCGCGCCGTGGAGCTGCGGGAGGAGAAGCGGCGGCCGCTTCTCCTGCTGGTTGACGAATCGCAGCCGGATGCCGGCATGGACGGCATTTTCAGTGCCGGCCGGGAGTTAGACGAGAAGCACTTCTTTGATGATGCCAGCCGACATCTGGCGTCCCAAGTGGGCCGCAGAACCTGGGAGCTCATCAAGCAGGCGAAGGGTCAGGCACGACGACTTGGAGCCATTAGGCCCCTGCCCCCGTGGCAGGAGTTCCTGTTTCAGTCGCAAGCCAGCGACCACCGGGCCCTTGGCCGTGCGATGGCGTGGCTGGGCCTGTGGCCGGTCAGGGCCGACCGAGAGCTGACCGAAAAAGACATTGAAGAGGCGCGCAAGCTATCTGCGCGGCTGTTGATGGAGCACTCGGCGCTGCAAAGTGCGCCCGAGCGGGTGGCGGCGCTGCTGCTGCATGAGCCCACGACCGAGCAAAATGAGTTGCTCACCGAGGCAAGCCGCCTCGGCGAGCGCCAGCCGGCCCATCTGGTCACCATGCAGATTGCCACGGACCCTCGGTTTCAGTCGATTTGGCTGGGGCAGATGACCATTGGCGTCTTTGATCCGAGGGAACTAGCCGCGCTGAGCGTGGATCCATGGCGCAGCGACACAAAGAATGCGCTGGGCCGGTGGTGCGGGCTCGAGGACCGGGGCGGTGAACTGCACTACGTCATCGATGCCGAACACCCAGAAGACTCCAAGCGACTCACGGTCCGGTGGCGGGTGAAGCCAGTGGACCTACCCAAAGGATTTGTGGACTACCAAGTGGAGATAAGGTCAGGCACAGACATCCTGGCGTCTAAATCGGTCTCCCACCGGGACAAGTCGGTGCAGGATTGCCGGTTTCTCGGATCCGATTTTCAGATCGACGAAGGCGATAAGTTTTTTGCCGAAGTGGTGGTGCGCGCTGGCCATTTCGAGTCGCCGGGGAGCGAGCAGTTCATGGTGTATTTCGGACAGGCCGAAGCGTCCCCGGCGAAGACGGCCAAGGCCAACGCCCGCACTATGGTTGAAGGCTTGGCAACATGCCCAACCCGTGATGCTTTTCTGGAGCTGGCCGAGCGCTATGGCCGAGGAGTTTACTCCGAGCAGGCAGGCGTGATTCGCGCCGCGGCCCCCGCGTTGCAAGTCACCGTCGCGTATCCGCCCCTGCTCAAGGTGGTGGAGCAGGATTGGCATCAGCACGGAGGAGCCGTGGGCCGTTGGCAGGTGCGGGTGCGTTCTGATGGGGAGCTACTGGACCACCCCACGTTTGTGCCCATAGCTCCAGGCCGGGAGCCATCCGGGAATTGGTCCCGCGTAGAGACCGCCACGCGCTTGTGGGCTGAAACTTTGAAACAGGGTCCCTCCGTGCTGGCGTGGGTGCCGGTCGGGAGCAATGACCCCTCTGAATACGTCAACGCCTGGGCAGCGGTGTTGGAAGGCTCCGATCCCGATTCGGCACTGGCTTTCACGGTGGAAGTGCAGGACGCGGATGGCGCATGCCGCGGCTTAATCGTCCTGCCCATGCATCCCCTGCGCGTCGCGTGGCAGCATGCCTTCGCGAAGTTGGTGGACCACGTGCGGTACGAGGGGAGCGAGGTGGCGGCGAAGGAGTTGCCGTCCGTCCTGGCACCGCTGGACGGGGCAAATTTTCCGATGTTCATGCCGGGGCCGGACAAGGGCCAGGCGTTTGTCTTCGGCGATGCGCTGGATTTCAACGCCGTGGCCATGATATTCGCGGAGGACCCAGACCCCACGTCGACGGTGGCGTTATTTGCCACCATGTGGAATGGGGGCGATGTAGGAGCCGCGGCGTCGGTGTCCGCGCGCCCGGCAGCCACGGCCGACCTGGTGGCGGAGCAACTTAAGCGGTACCGAGAGCTGAACCCCGAGTATCACACGTTGAAGGTGTTGGGTGTAAAGACCGGGAACGGGGCGGCGCTGGCGCATGCCTTAAAGGCCGGGACGCAGAATGTGGCCGACGAGGACCCGTCGGAGGAGGAATCCCCTGGACAGGACGTGGCGGTGGAGCTGGATCTTCTGGTAAGCGCCGATGCCGACAACGATTTGATTGGCCAGTTTTTTTCGCGTTCGAATCGCCTCCGCCGGCAATCCAAGTCTGACGCGGCGGATCACCGGTGGATGAACGAGACCATCAGCCGCAGGGGGAATCGGTCCGTGCCCCGCTTCACCTGGGCGAAGCGGGACGGGGCTGGCTCGATGCGGCCCGCCCACGTGGGCATCGTATTTCACCCGCTGACAGCGGCTGCGCGCCTGACGGAGGGGGTGCCCCCGGTGATGCCATTGCACGCCTACGGCTTGTACCAACCGGTGGCGACCACTGGTGGCGGGGCGGACAGGTGGGATTCCTGGCTGCCGGCCCCGGAAAAGGGGCAGAAGCATCCCGTGGCGCGGCTCTTCAGTGACCGGGTGATCCGACTTCAAACCCATTTGACTCTTCTCACGGCCCTGCGCATGGGCGGAGCAGCGGGGGCCCATCCGGTGCTCACGGTGGCGGCGGATCGGCTAAGCCGTCAGTTGCTGCAAAACTTGCACGACGCCTGCGATTGGGTGGTGACCGTAGACCGGCACCTGCCATCGGCGTCGATGGCGAGCATTGCCGCCCTGAGGGGCGGACACCGGGCCGTGATTGTGGACCGCGCGCCCGAGCGTGCTGATTTGAGCGCACTGCAGCTCGTGACCTCGACAGCCAAGGCAGACGGCTTGGAGGCGGCGTTTGCGCAGTATGCCCGGGACTTGGGGGTGTCGGTGTCCAGCGAGCCCGGAAGCCCCAGTTTGCTTGAAGACCTAAAAGCCGTGAGTGGGCGCACGGCGATTCGCCTCGCCAGCCCGGATCACATGGTTCAAAGGGCGATTGGCCTGGCCGTGTTTTATCGGTTCAGCCGAGAGTATGGGGGGGCGGCGGACCCATGGCCCTTTCTGGGCGAGGGGTTTTTCATTCCGCATGACGAGGTGCAGCAGATTTTGGGCGAGGGGATCGCGGACACTCTGGCATACGTCAAGGCCGGCCGGGGCGGCCTCAGGGTCAGCTTCTTCCAGGTAGAGTTCGTCCGCTACATGCTGGGAGTCCACCGCGCGGAGCAGATGGAGACATCAGAGAGGGCGTTCCAAGCCTCCACCAAAGCTTGGCAGCGCATGCTCGCTCCCAATGCGTCTAGCGTCGTGGGCATGCTGAATCGCATGCGCCTCGGTCAGCTGATCCAGTTTTACGCGGAGCAGGCGCTCGACACCGGACTTGACCAGGAGGCTTATCAGCGCATCCAGCGTTCAGTTGCCGACTTGATCGCCAGCGAGGGGGATGTGAGTGCCGCCGTGGAGCTGACCGGGCAGAATCAGGCCATTATCTTCTCCCCGGAGTTCCAGGGTGAGCAGCCGATGGATCTGGGCGATGGCGCGATGTGGCTGTGTTCCACGGCGTCAGGGCCGACTCCGGCCCTATCGAAGCCCGCGGATGTGCGGCCGCCCGAACCGCTGGTGCCGGAAATCAGCCCCCCGCAGGGGACCGTACCCGAAGAGTCGCTCGACGGGACCGAAGGCCAGCCTCAAGAGGCGGTAGCGGTGCTGGGCACCACCAGGGCGGGCGAGCGAGTGGATTGGCATGTGTCGACGAAGTCCAACCCGCACCTGATGGTCGTGGGTCTGCCTGGCATGGGGAAAACCACGGCGCTCATTAACATCACGGCCCAGCTGGCCGAGCAGGGTGTCATCCCGATTGTGTTTTCATACCACGACGACATGGACGAGAAGCTGGGTCAGCGCCTGGACCCGCTGAGCCGGGTGACGTATCAGTCGCTGGGCTTCAACCCCATGATTGTGCCCGACACCGGGTCTCAGCCCTATGTGGACAACGTCGGGATGATTCGCGATATCTTTGGCGCGATTTTCCCCGAGTTGGGCGATGTGCAGCTGGGGCAGATTCGCGAGGCGCTGAAGCAGTCGTACCAGGAACACGGGTGGTCCCTCGCGCAGCGCGGGCCCATTCCGAAGTTTCGGCGGTTCTTCGATATCCTGAAGACCAGTCCCAAGCCCGATAATGGGATCATGCAGCGGCTGGGCGAGCTGGCGGACTACGACTTGTTTGAGGCCGGTGGTCCGGTGCGCTCCCTGCTGGATGACCCAAACCCGGTGGTGGTCGAGTTGCACCGGAGCGGGAATC
This sequence comes from Bacillota bacterium, assembly GCA_021846505.1. Taxonomy (GTDB): domain Bacteria; phylum Bacillota; class Sulfobacillia; order Sulfobacillales; family JAIMBI01; genus JAJZWV01. Next base: position 38,183 of record JAJZWV010000005.1, on the reverse strand, counting down.
AGAGGGTTCAGACCGCGTTTGCCCTTTTTGTCCTGCACAGCTTGTACCAGGATATGCTGGCGCGTGGCACTCAGCGGCGCATCACCCACGCCGTCATTTTTGACGAGGCGCACAAGGCGTCCAAGCTGCACCTGCTCAGCACCATGGCCAAGGAAGCCAGGAAGTTCGGCATCGCTTTCATCTTAGCATCCCAGGAGAGCCGGGACTTCGAAGAGTCCATGTACACCGCCGTGGGGTCTTACCTCGCGCTGCGTGTGAACGAGAGCGACGCCAAAGTGATGGCCAAGGTCATGGCCGCTAGCAGCGCGTCGCGCCGCCTCGCCGATGACCTCAAGGCGCTAAAGCGATATGAGGGGCTGTTCTACTCAGAAGGCTTCAAGGCCCCCAAGCATGTGAAGCTGCAGGAGTAGGGGCGAGCGGCTTGAACCAGTCAGCCCGATTGACTCGGCACTGGTGTGGGAAGGTGACACAGGCGATGGTTGGAATGTAGACCGGTACGGCATTCGGGGGGAACGGATACCGCGCAGCCATCAGGGAGGAAGATCTGTGAGGCAAGACGACTTGGACGCGGTCAAGAAGTATTTGGCGACTAACTTTTCGGCCGTGCGCGCTCGCAATGACTACGGGTGGATGAAGCCCGCGCTGAATTTGGTGGATTGCGTCCTGTCGTTGAATCGGCCCTATGCGTCGATGGTGCTCCCCCGGGTTCAGACGCTGGCTAGACGTCAGCCCAGTTTGATTTCCCTTGGCGACCTCTCTGACCTGATCCAGTCGTCTGGCGGCGGCGGTCCCTTTCTCAGCGAACACCTCGATTACAACGACAAGCGGCGAGGGCGCACCTTAGAAGGGGTCTGTGCCTATTTCCAACGGGTTGCCGATGCGCAGTCCGACGCCACCGAAGCGGAGAGGCTCCATCGCTGGGCGGTATCTGTCGGGCCGCAGGACTATCTTCACGTCAGGGTTCCCGGCTTCGGACCCGCTGGCTTCCAGTACTTCCGCATGTTTTGCGGCGTGCAGACCGTGAAGCCGGACAAGTACATCGTAGAGAAGGCGACGGAGCTGACGGGCCATCCGGTGAGCGCCTTGGATGCCGTGGCCCTCTTCGAAAAAGCGGCGGCTTCATTGAACCTTCCGCTCCGCGAAATCGACGCGGAAATCTGGTCAGCCGGGTCTGGTGGGGTCGTGGTGTATGGAACGGTGCCGGACTGCGCCAGAGGCGAAACAACTCCCACCCGGTCCGCCAAGGACTTCATTCGGCAAACCGTGGCGGAGACGGGCCAGTTTGTGATGGCCGCGGGCATTGCCGCGGGCTACAAAGAGGTGACCCTGAAGACCGCGCTGTCTGATTTGAAAAACCCGAAGTATTGCGGATCCGGTGGGATCCTGGTGCTCAAGCAGGTGGGAGGCGGCATGTACGTGCCGGCCTGAAAGGCAAGCATGCCCTTGCGGTGAAGCCGGGGAGTGCTAAGGAGTGTCGGTTCGCCTGGAGCGGAGCCAGGTGAAGGCCAAAGGAGGTGGTGCCGGATGGCCAACGCGACGATTTACAGGTTGCCTGCGCGCATTGCCCAGCGTCTCTTAGATGGCGAACGGGTCCTGTTCTATGGCGAAGGGGGTGGCGGGTGCCTCTCCGGTCCCCGCCTGTGGTTTTTGGTGACAGATGCGCGGGTCAGCGGGCTGGCGGTTGAGCCCGGCGGCTGTTTGGCGGCTACGAAGTATCATGACGTCGACATCCCGCTGCGCCAAATCTCGTCCGTCCATGTAGACGGGCAGCGGCGTACCAGTGGAATCGTGACTGCCTCGGGGACGGCCAAAACCGAGTTCGCCCTGAAGCTGACCAATGCCCAGGAGACCGCGCGCATTGTCCAGATGGCCATCAGGAACAGCGGCCTTGAGCACCAGTAAACCCGGCAGGGCGGCGGCGCAGCTGGTGCGGCTCATAGAGCGTTATCAGCGGGAGATCTCTGGGCGCCGGCCCGCCCGCTGTCGCTACCGACCAACCTGCTCGGAGTACATGAAGGCTGCTATCCTGTCGTTTGGCGCCATTCGCGGCGTGTGGTACGGGGCCCTGCGCTTGGGCTCCTGCGGCCCCTGGTCACGGCGGCCCACCGATGACCTACCCCCTCGGCGAGCGCCTGCACGCTGATGCGGGACGTGAGCAGGGAAATCGCCCCGCGGTATAGAACCGGCCATACAGTAAGTGGGTAGCAGTGCTATCCGCACTTAGAGGTGTAATGCGTGAGTCAGCAATTGATGGCGCCTAGCCTGGCATCGGCGGAAAGCCCGGCGGCCGTGGGATCGCTGGTCCAATTTCGCGGCCGCGACTGGATTGTGGAGCGGCTGGACCTAGAGCACCAGCTTTTGTATCTCAATCCCCTCTACGGCACGGAAGCCGAGCGGCTTGCGGTGTATTGGCCGGCGGCACGAGACTTGTCACCGGCTGAGTGGCCGGCGCCGACGGTGGCGGACATGGGCGACTTTGCGGGCGGAGCGCTGCTGCGGGATGCGGCGCGGATTGCGCTGCGCAGCGGGGCGGGGCCACTTTCGTCGCTGGGCCAGGTGAGTGTCCGCCCGCGGCCCTACCAGCTGGTGCCGCTCATCATGGCGCTCCGGCTGGATCCGGTGCGCCTGCTTATCGCTGACGACGTCGGGATTGGCAAAACCATTGAGGCGGGCCTCATTGCGAAAGAGCTGCTGGAGCGGGGCATCGTGCGGAGAGTGGCGGTGCTGTGCCCGCCGCCGCTGTGCGAGCAGTGGCACCACGAGCTGCAAAGTAAGTTTGGCTTAGAGGCCGTGGTGGTACGGAGCAGCACCATACGGCGGCTGGAAGATGCCGCGGCCCCCAAAAGCGTCTTTTCCGCCTATCCCCACCTCATTCTCAGCACGGACTTCGTCAAGGGCGAGCGCTACCGGGAGGCGTTTCTCGCGGGCTGCCCGGACTTGGTCATCGTGGATGAGGCGCATGGGGTGGCTGACCCCGGCACCAAGACGGGCCATGAGCAGCAGCAGCGGCATCGGCTGGTGGCCGCGCTGGCCCAAGACCCCGCCCGACACTTGCTGCTCCTGACCGCCACACCCCACAGCGGCGTGGCCGAAGCGTTTGCCTCCCTGATGGGGCTGGTGCACCCGGACTTTGAGGGGGCTCTCCAGGAGGGCGGCAAGCTAGATGGCCTCATGGAGCGGCGGCTGGCCCAGCATCTGGTCCAGCGCCGCCGTGGCGACGTGCAGGCGTGGATGGGCGCCGACACCCCGTTCCCGGTCCGCGAGTCGCTGGAGGTGCCCTACCAGCTAAGTCCCGCGTATGACGCCCTGTATCAGAACGTCTGGCGATTCACCCGAGAGCTGGTGAACGGGGCGCCCGGCCTGCCCGAGCGCCACCAGCGCGTGCGCTATTGGGCTGCGCTGGCGCTGCTGCGCAGCGTCATGTCTAGCCCCGCCGCGGCGGCCGACGCGCTGTCGCGGCGGCTGGATCGCGACCTGCAGGCTGGCGATGGCACAAACCTTGAGGGCGGGTTCGCGTTCGCAGAGGGATCGGAGGCAGCCGGGCAAGACGGCGGCGTGGGCACCGCCGCCGAGTTGGACGCCTTGCGCCGCCCGCAGATTTTGGATGTCATGACCGATGAGCTGGCGCGTGATGACCTCCCCATCGACGCGGTGGAAGAGGCCGTGGTCCACGACGGAGACCGCCGCCGCCTCCTGGCGCTGCGGCGGGAAGCAGTGGCGCTGCAATCCGTGCCGCGCGGCGACCGCAAGCTGGCGGCCCTGGTAGACGCCGTGAGCAATCTTGTGCGCGCCGGAGGGCACCCCATCGTGTTTTGCCGGTTCGTCGCGACGGCCCACTATGTCCAAGCGCGGCTGCAGGAGACCCTCGGCAAGGAGTGGCGTGCCTTGCGGGTGCTGGCCGTCACCGGCCAGATGCCGGACGAGGAGCGGGCCCGGCGGCTGGAGGAACTGGTGGCCGAGCCCATGCGCGTGCTGGTGGCCACCGACTGCCTGTCGGAAGGCATTGACCTTCAGACGGGCTTTGATGCCGTAGTGCACTACGACTTGCCGTGGAACCCCAATCGGCTGGAGCAGCGCGAGGGCCGTGTCGACCGCTACGGGCAGATTCGGCCGACGGTGCAGACGGTCCTGCTCTACGGCCAAAACAACCCCATTGATGCGGCCGTGCTGAACGTCTTGATCAAGAAGGCGCGGGCGATTTTCAAGGCGCTGGGCATTACGGTGCCCGTCCCCGTCGACAGCGAGGCGGTCGTCGACGCGCTGGTGAAGTACTTTTTTACGGCGCCGCAGACCCAGCAGCTCACGATGGACTTTGGCGCGGATTTTTCCGCGGAGCCGGCCGCACAGCAGCTGCACATCGACTGGGACCGGGCCGCTGAGCGCGAGCTGAAAAATCGGAGTCGCTTCGCGCAGGGCCGCATCAGCCCCGAGGACGTATCAACTTTGTGGGAGCAAACCGAAGAGGTGCTGGGCAGCCCGGAGACCATCGCGCGGTTTTTGGAGCGGGCACTGACCCGGTGGGAGCAGCGCGTGGCGGTGAGAGCGGGCACCAGCCTGACGGTGCCGGCGGCAGCGCTCGGCCGCTATCGGCCGCCGCGGGTGGACGCGGTCGCGATCAATACCGACCCCCACAGCGTCGGCGCGGGGCTGGTCCTGGACCGCACGCACCCGTGGGTGCGCGAGTGGGCGGAGCGCGTGCTGCGGGCCGGGCTGGGCCGCGGTGAGAGCCACCGCGTGGCGCGCGCCGGCGCCATCGTCACCGACGCGGTGAGCCGGCGCACGGTGATCGCGCTGGGCCGCTTGCGCTACTTGATGCGCGAAGGGAGTGGGCCCGCGCGCTTTGCCGAAGAAGTGATGGTGGCAGGCTGGCAGCGCGGCCGGGCCGACAACTGGCACCCGAATGCCAGAGAATATCGCGTGCTGGCTGAGTCGGCGCGGCCCGTGAGCGACTTCGACAGCCTCGCCGAGCGGCAGGAAGCTCTCGAGTGGGGCCTGGAGTTGCTGGCCGCCGAGGCCAGCGCCATCGGCGAGCAGGTGCAGGGGCGTGTGCGCGAAATTGAGGAGACCTATCGGCGGCTTCGAGGCGTGCTAGTAGATGGGCGGGTGCAGGTCCATGCCTATGCGCCCGACTGGCTGGGCGTCTATGTACTGGTGCCGGGGGGGAATCGCTGATGCACTCGACCTATACCACTTACCGGTCCGAGGGCGGGCTGCTGCCGGAGGACATCTTGGTGCAGCTGCTGGAAAGCAAGGAGCCCGACCAGCGAGCCAAGGCGTTTGGCTTCTCGGCCGAGGCGGAGTTGGAAGCCGAGCTGAATCGCGCCTGGACGGAAGCGCGGTCGGCCTGGAAGAGCCTGCAGCTGTCGCTGCATCGGGTGGCGGGGTCCGATACCGGCGCCACGCGGGATCAGTGGCTGCGCCCGCTGCTTCGCGTGCTCGGCTACGAGCTCGTGTATCAGAATCAAGCGGCCACCGTGAATGAATCGGGCGAGACGTATCACATTTCCCACCGGTGTGGTGGGCCAGAGGGGCTGCCGGTGCACCTGGTCGGCTTCTCCACACCGCTGGGCCAGAAAGCCAAGGGCCAAAAGCGGAGTCCCTACGCGATGGTGCAGGAGTATTTGAACCGCAGCGATCATGTGTGGGCCCTGTTAAGCAATGGCGCAAAGCTGTGGCTCTTGCGGGCCACCCAGCGGGTGGCGCGCCCCAGCTTTATAGAATGGGATTTGGCCGCCATGATGGACGGCGGCCTGTATGACGATTTCCGCGCCCTGTATCGGCTGTGCCATGTCTCTCGGTTTCCCCTGAGCGTGGACGCGGCGCCCACCTCATGGATTGAGCAGTACGCCAGCCGGGCGCACAGTGAAGGGGGGCGCATCCGCGACGGGCTGCGCGACGGGGTCAAGCAGGCCCTGGACACCTTGGGCAGTGGGTTTCTGCAGCACCCCGACAATGCCGCCCTAAGATCGGCCGCGGCCAGCGGCGTGCTGTCGGCCGGTGAGTACTACCGCGAATTGCTCCGGCTGATATATCGGCTCCTGTTTCTCATGGTGGCCGAGGAGCGGCACCTGCTGCTGCCGGACAGCGACGACTCTTCCCCCTATATGTTCATCTACGAAGAGGCCTTTGGCATGGAGCGGCTGCGGCGCTTGGTGGACCACCATGCCACGCGGTCCATGCCGTCGGGATTCTCGGACTTGTGGCAGGGGCTGCTGTCGACGTTCGAGCTGTTTGCCTCCCACCCCGACGGTGAGTCGCCACTGCCCATCCCCGCTCTAAATGGCCAGCTATTTTCCGCGAGCGCGCTGCCGCATCTCATGCAGGCGGGGCTGGAAAACCACGTGCTGCTGGCAGCCCTACGCCCCATCACGGTGCTGCCGGGGGAAGAGCGGCGCCGGGTGAACTATGCCGCGCTGGATGTGGAAGAGCTGGGAAGCGTCTATGAGAGCCTCCTGGACTACACGCCCCAGTGGGTGCAGGACGGCGAGCGCTGGGCGTTTGAGCTGTCGGCCGGCTCCGACCGCAAGTCGACCGGCTCCTACTACACACCGCCGGAGCTTGTGGGGGCGCTCATCGAAAGCTCCCTGAGCCACCTGATTGAAGAGCGCAAGCGGGAGCCGGACCCGGTCTCGGCGCTGCTGTCGCTGACCGTCTGCGATCCTGCGTGCGGATCGGGCCACTTCCTGCTGGCCGCGGCTCGCGCCATCGCGCGGGCGGTGGCCCAGGCGCGGTTTCAGGAGCAGGAGCCCACCCCTGACCAATTTCGCGTGGCCCTGCGCGAGGTAATTGAGCACTCCATCTACGGGGTGGACAAAAACCCGCTGGCCGTGGACCTGTGCAAGGTGGCGCTATGGATTGAGGGCCACACGCCTGGCCAGCCGCTGTCGTTCCTGGACCACCGCATCCGCCTGGGAGACAGCCTGGTGGGGGTGTTTGACCTGCAAGCCCCCGAGGTGTCCGTGCCAGATGGGGCTTTCCTGGTGAAGACCGGGGACGACAAGGCGCCCGCCCAACGTCTTAAGAAGCGCAACACCGCCGAGAAACGAGGAGTCCAGCACTTCGAATCCCTTGACCCCCGCGCCGCGGACAGCTGGCAACTGGACGCGCTGGCGCAGTCTTACAATCAGCTCGACCGGATGAAGAGCGACAGCGTGGACGCGGTGCATGCGAAGGAAAGCCAGTATCAGCAAAGCCGCGATCTGAACCCCGTCTGGCAGCGGGACTGGCAGCGGGCCAACCTGGCCGTGGCCCCGTTTTTTGCGGAGCTCACGCCCGACAATGAAATGCGGGTGCCCACCACCGTGCACCTGCAGCAGGCGGCCAGGGACCAAGAGGTATCCAACGCCGTCGTGGCGTACGCCAACCAGCTCGCACGGGAGCACCATTTCTTTCACTGGCCACTGGAGTTCCCCGAGGTATTTCACCGCGGCGGCTTTGACGCGGTGCTCGGCAATCCTCCGTGGGAGCGCGTCAAGCTGCAGCAAAAGGAGTGGTTTCAGGCCCGGCGGCCGGAGGTGGCGCGGGCCGCCAACCGGGCACGGCGGGTGGAGAGCGTCGAGCGGCTGCAGGCAGAGGACCCGGCTCTGTGGCGGGAGTTTCAGCAAGCCAGCCACGAGGCGGAGGCCGCCAGCGGCTTTGCCCGCACCAGCGGCCGATTCCCCTTTGGCGGTGTGGGGGACGTCAACACCTACGCGCTGTTCGCCGAGCTGGCCCGCGACCTAATGGGCCCTCAAGGCATGGCCGGCGTGGTCGTTCCCACGGCCATTGCCACGGACTACACCTATCGGGATTTCTTCGGCGACCTTCTCAAACAGAGGCAGCTGCGGTCACTCTATGACTTCGAAAACCGGGCCAAGCTGTTTCCGGGAGTCCACAGTAGCTACAAGTTCGGTTTGCTGACGCTTGACAGCCGACCCGTGGAGCGGGCGCACTTCGGGTTCTTCTTAGAGCACGTTGAAGACATGCGTGATCGCATGCGGGTGTTTGACCTCACCCGCCCAGATTTGGTGCAGGTGAACCCCAACACGGCCACATGCCCCGTGTTCCGTACCCGCGCCGACGCGGAAATTACGGCCGGCATTTACCGCCGAGTGCCCGTGCTGATCAACGAGGGGACCCATGAGAACCCTTGGGGCATACAGTTTTCGCGCATGATGGACATGGCCAATGACAGCCACCTGTTTCGCAGTGAGCCGGGGCCTGATCGGGTGCCGCTGTACGAGGCCAAGATGATGCACCAGTTTGATCACCGCTGGGGCACCTACGACGGCGGCCAAGTGCGCGACACCACCGATGCCGAGCGCAGCGATCCCGACTTTCGCGTCACGCCCCACTATTGGGTGGACAAGCGAGAGGTGGAGGAGCGGGTGCCGACGGATTGGCATCACCAGTGGTTCATCGGGTTTCGGAACATCACCAACGCGACCAACGAACGCACGGTACTGGCGGCCGTGGTTCCTTGGGCCGGTGCAGGGGATGAACTGCCCTTGGTTTTTCCGTGCGAGGGCTCGGTCGCGTCGACAACGCTGATGGCAAACCTCAACAGCATCGCAACCGACTATGTGGCCCGCCAGAAGGTAGGGGGCACTCACCTGAGCTACTTTCTGCTGAAGCAATTCCCCATCTTGCCTCCTGAAGCCTATTCCCCTGCGGACGTGGCGTTCATTACGCAGCGGGTGGTGGAGTTGGTGTATACGGCGTGGGAGTTGCAGCCGTTTGCCCGCGATATTGGGTACGACGGCGCGCCGTTTGCATGGGATCCTGACCGGCGGGCGGTGTTGCGCGCCGAGTTGGATGGGTACTACGCGCATCTGTATGGGCTGAGCCGCACGGAGCTCCAATACATTTTGGACCCACAATCCGTGAAGGGGTCCGGCTTTCCCGGCAAGACGTTCCCCACCTTGAAGCGGGGCGAACTCAGAGCGTACGGCGAATATCGGACGGAGCGATTGGTGCTGGCCGCCTACGACGCCCTGGCATATCGCTTTCAAGATCGCAAGCGCACCCAGCCGGCTGGCTGACAGGACTGAACGGAGGGGCCTATGGCACTGGACGTATTTCAGCTGCGAGACCGCGTGGTGGACGAGTACCAGGGATACGTGGAGAGCTTCATCAAGATTCGCGATGAGCGGATCGATGGCCATGTGCGGGCCTCGCTAAAGGGCGGAGCCTTGTGGCCGGATCCTCTGGTCCAGCTGAACCCCGCGTATCAGGCGGGGCGCACCGTCGAAGAGCTGAGCGCCGCCGGTCTGGTGGGGCGTGACGCGGCTGCGTTTTTCCGGGTGCCGGATGGCCAGTCCCTCCGCCTGTACCAACACCAAGAAGATGCGCTGGATCTTGCGCACCAGGGTGTCTCGTACCTAGTCACCACCGGCACGGGCTCAGGGAAAAGCTTGACCTACTTGCTGCCCATCTACGACTGGCTGGCCCAAGAGGCGCCGGGTCCGGGTGTGAAGGCGCTGCTGGTGTACCCCATGAACGCGCTCATCAACAGCCAGCTGGAGGCGCTGAAGGCGTTTTCGCGCCAGCACCCGGCAAGCCCGGTTACCTTCGATCGTTATACCGGGGAAACCCGCGACGAAGAGCGGCAGCGCATCTTAGACACCCAGCCCAACATTCTGCTGACCAACTATGTGATGCTCGAGCTGATGCTGACCCGCCCCACGGATCGACTGCTGCTGACCCAAGCCACCCGCCAGCTGCGCTTTTTAGTGTTTGACGAGCTGCACACGTACCGGGGCCGGCAGGGCGCCGATGTGTCGCTGCTCATCCGCCGCTTAAAAGAGCGCAGCGCGCGCCCCGACCTTATCTGCGTCGGCACCAGCGCCACCATCGCCAGTGGCCCCGGCGCCGACGGCCTGAGCCGCAAGGCAGCAGCTGCGGAGGTGGCGCGCACTATGTTTGGCGAGCCGGTCACCGCGGACCGGGTGGTGGAGGAAACGCTGGTGCGGCGCACGGTGGGGTCCCCGCCGGCCGCAGGCGCGGCCACGCGCGCTGCGCTCATGGACGACGTACCCGATACCGCCGAGGCGTTTGTGTGCCACCCCATGGCGGCCTGGATTGAGATGGAGCTGGGCTTGGTGGGAGGAGATGGGGCGCCCCGCCGGCGCCCGCCCATTCGCTTCGAGGAAGCGGTGGCACGCCTGGCCCAGGCGGCCGGTGTCTCCTCGGAAGACGCGAAGGGCCGCCTCACCGCATGGCTGGAGCGGGGCAACGCGCTCACCATTGCCAACGGCGAGCCGGTGTTTGCATTTCGGCTGCACCAGTTTCTCAGCGGGGGCGGCGCGGTGTATGCCACGCTGGAGGCGCCTTCCGACCGCTATGTGACTTTGACCCAGCAAGCGCTGGCTCCCCCAAGCCCGGACGCGCCGGACGCCGCGCCGCGGGCGCTTTGGACTCTGCTGTTTTGCCGCGAGTGTGGCCAGGAGTACTACGACGCCTGCTGGGACCCCGAGGCGGGCACGGTGGAGCCCTGGGCCGACGACCGGCCCGACGACCAGCGGGCGTATTTGCTGTGGGATGCTGACAACCTTTGGACGGGCAATGAAGACGCTTTGCCGGACCACTGGTTTGAGCACAAAGGCAGCGTGCGCCGGCTCAAGACCACCTATCGGCGGCGGGTGCCCATCGCGGCACCCGGAGTGGCGGCGCCAGCCGGCTCTCGGGTCTGGCTGCTGCAGCGGCCACTGCCGCTGTGCCTGAATTGTGGCGCCGCGTATGACGGCCGGGCGTCCGAATACCGGAAAGTCACGCGCTTTGGCCAAACGGGGCGCAGCACCGCCACCACCCTCACGACGCTGGCTGCGGTGGCGGCGCTCCGTGCCTCGGGCGACGCCAATGTGGCCGCCAAGCTTTTGAGCTTCACCGACAATCGCCAGGACGCGTCGCTGCAAGCCGGCCACTTCAACGACTTTGTGCGCACCACCCAGTTTCGGGCGGCGCTCTACAGTGCGCTCGCCGCGGCGGGCCGGCTCAGTTCTCCCACCATCGCGGAGGCGGTGGTGGCCGCATATGGGCTGCCGCCGGGGTCGTATGCCCACGGCGGCGCCACCTTTGGGCCTGGTGCAGCCCGTGCCGAGCGGGCGCTGTCCCACCTGATTGAATACCGGGTGTACGAGGATCTGCAGCGCGGGTGGCGCCTGGCCCAGCCCAACTTGGAGCAGTGCGGCCTCATGCGGGTGGATTACGAGGGCTTGGCGGAGTTTTGCGCCAGCGAGGCCGCGTGGGCGGGCCACCCCGTTCTGGCCGAGGCCGCGCCGGCGGTGCGCGAAACCGCGGTGCGAGGACTTTTGGACTACATGCGCCGGGATCTGGCGATTGATGCTCGCGCCCTGGATTACTCCGCCCAGCGCGAGATGGTGACGGTGGTGGAGCAGACGCTGGATGACCTGTGGCATCCCGGTCGAGTGGGATCGCTGGCTCAGCCGGTGTCGTTTGCGCCGGAGGGGGGCGATCCCGATCGCCGCACCAAGAGTTTGGGGCCGCGAAGCGCGCTGGGCCAGTACCTCCGCCGGCCAGACACCTGGAAGCGTGCCGATGCCATGACGGAAGCCGAGTACAACAGCTTTATCCGGGCTCTGCTGGAGCTGCTGCGCGGGCAGTTCTTGGCGAAGCGCACTGACGGCTATCAGGTGATGGCGGCGTCACTCGCGTGGTGTGTCGGCGATGGCACACCCGCAGTGGACCCGGTGCGCCAAAAGTTCATGAACACGGACCGCGCCGCGTCCCAGCAGCGGCGGGCCAACCAGTTTTTCCGCGACCTGTACCAAGATATGAGCCGCCACGGCCAGGGGATGGAGGGGCGAGAGCACACGGCCCAGGTGCCGGCCGTGCTGCGCCAGCAGCGCGAGGCGGCGTTTCGGGATGGGAAGCTGTCGGCGCTCTTTTGCTCCCCCACCATGGAGCTGGGCATCGACATCAGCGACCTGCGCATGGTGCACTTGCGCAACGTGCCGCCCACGCCGGCTAATTACGCCCAGCGCAGCGGGCGAGCGGGCCGCGGCGGGCGATCCGCGCTGGTGGTGTCGTTTGCGTCCGAGGGCAACGGGCACGACCAGTACTTCTTTCGGCGCCCCGTGGACATGGTGGCGGGCGAAGTGCGCGCGGCGCAGCTGGACCTCAGCAGTGAAGACTTGGTGAAGGCCCACATCCAGGCGATGTGGCTGGGCCGGTCGGGAATAAACCTCCGCAACAGCATTCAGGACGTGCTGCAGCTGGACGATGACGCACTGCCCTTCACCGATGACATCGAGCGGGCGCGGCACCTGGCGCCGGCGGCCGCCCAAGACGTCGCTGCGTCGGCCGAGCGGGCGCTCGCCGCACTGCTGGCAGACGGGGCCATCACCCGGGACTTCATCGCGGCCACCGTCAATGAAGCGCCGACGGCCTTGGACAGGGCCTTCGAGCGCTGGCGCGGGCTATATCGCACGGTGATGCGCCAGCGGGCCCTGGCTGACCGCGGGGTGGTTCAGTCCCGCAGCCAGCGGGATCGGGAGATGGCCAAGCGCCAGCGCATGACGGCCGAGCATGAGCAGGCGCTGCTTTTAAACCAGGGGCAGTCCAGTGAGTCGGACTTTTATCCGTATCGCTATCTGGCGGCCGAAGGCTTCCTGCCGGGGTATAATTTTCCGCGGCTGCCGCTGCAGCTGGTGCTGCCGGTCCGCGATGAAAGCCATGTGATTTCACGGCCGCGGTTTTTGGCCCTGCGGGAGTTTGGGCCCCGCAACCGGGTGTACCACGAGGGCCAAAGCTTTCAGGTGGACCGCATTCACCTGCCCGCGCAGGGCTTGGAAGATTTGCTGGATGAGGCGCGGGTGTGCCAGCAGTGCGGAGCGTGGCTCTCCACGGAAATACGCGATCTGTGCCCACACTGCGAGTCGGGCCTGGACGGGGCGTCCAGCGAGTTTCTGGGCAGTTTGCTCCAGATGCCCACGTCCAGTGCTCGGCCCTCGCGCCGGATTACCTCTGACGACGAGGAGCGCATCCGGACCGGCTATGACATTGAGACCTACGTGGAGTTTCAGCGCGATGAGCCGGCCGAGACGGTGATAGTCGGAAGCGATGCAGGCCCGCTGCTGGAAGTCACCTACGCCCCCCAGGCGCAGCTGCATCAGGTGAACCATGGGTGGCGGCGGACTCAAGCCCCGCACCAGGGGTTCGCGCTGGACCAGGCCACCGGCCGGTGGAACAAGAACCCCAGCGAGGGATCCGACGAGGAAGACGGTGACGACGGCCAGGGCGGTCCAGGGGCCACGACCACCAGAGCTGGCATCCGGCCCTGGGTCAAAGACACCCGAAACGCCCTCTTGCTGCGGGTAGTGCCGACGCCGGTGCCCGAAGGCTTTCGGGAAAGCTTGACCGCCGCGCTGTCGCGCGCCATTGGGCTGGCCTTTCACCTGGAGGACCGCGAAATTGCCGACGCGCTCCTGGGCAAAGGAGATACGGGCCGGATCTTGTTTTGGGAGAACGCCGAAGGCGGCACGGCCACCTGGGCGCAGATGATGGCGCGCCCGGCCATCTGGGGCGAGCTGGCCCAAACCGCGCTGGAGCTGTGCCACTTTGATCCCCGCGATGGGTCGGAGCGCCCGGCCGAGGTGGATCCCTGTGTCAACGCCTGCTATCTCTGCCTGATGAGCTACGGGAATCAGCGGGTGCATCGCATGCTGAACCGGCACCTGATTCGCGATTTCCTGCTGGAGTTGGCGTCTGCAGCGCCTTCTGCGGCCGGCAGTGGCGCTCCCCATCGCGATGAGCAGTACCGGACTCTTTTGGCGCAGGCCGACCCTCACAGCAGCGAACACGAAGTGCTGCAGGCACTTTGGGAAGGGGGCTACCGGCTGCCGGACTTGGCCCAGGTGCGCCCGGAGGCCGATGTGTATGCCGAAGCCGACCTTTTCTATCGCCGGGCGGGACGGCTGGGGGTGGCCGTGTTTGTGGATGGGCCGCAGCATGACGCACCCACTCGCCAGCAGCACGATGTGGCCGAGCGCGGCGAGCTGCGAGAGCGCGGCTACCGCGTGGTGGTGCTGCGCTACGACGAGCCGTGGGTGGACCAGTTCCAGCGCTACCCCGAGGTGTTTGGCCGGCCGGGGTGACGTGCACCACCATTGTGCCCAGCGTGCCGCGCTATAGCCCACGGAAGCCACCGGCCACGGGTCGGCCCGGGTGCACGCGGGGAACATTTGGTGCATAATGATGGAAAGGGGGGCGCTCGCGGCCATGGGGAACGATGCGGACGTCCGGTTTACGGTGCCGCTGTACACGGTGCGGCAGGTTGGACAGTTCCTTCAGGTGCCGCCCTCGACCCTGGCCGACTGGCGTCCTTTGGTGCAGCGGGCGGGCGCACTGCGGCGGGGCAATCCCGGTGTGACGTTTATCGGTTTGGCGGAAGCCCATGTGCTGGCCGCCTTTAGGCGTGCCGGTGTTTCCATGCAGCGCATTCGACCGGCCATCGCGGTGTTGCAAGATTCGACCGGACTGGAGCACGCCTTGGTGGCCCGGCGCCTCTTCACTGACGGCGTAGAAGTGCTGTATCGGTGGGGGAACGAGGAGGGACCGGACGTCATCGGTCGACTGGTGACCGTTCGCAACGGCCAACAGGTGTTCACGGATGTGGTAAGAGATTACCTGCGGCTCATTACGTGGGGCGACGATGGGTTTCCTACTGTGCTGCGGTCGCCCGCCTACCGCCACACGGAGGTGCTCGTCGATCCCCGCCGGTCGTTTGGCCAGCCGTTCTTCGGCGCGACGGGCGTCAAGGTCGAGGATGTCCTGCAGCGAATTTGGGCCGGGGAGGACGTCGACACGGTGGCGGCGGACTACGGCTTGACGCGGGCAGACGTCGAGGATGCTTTGCGTGTCGCATCCCGAGCAGCTTCCTGACCTATTTTTGGACCGCAGTCTGGGCCGCGTGGTGGTGCCCGGCATCCTTCGCCGCGCCGGTTTGCGCCTCACTACCTCGGCGGAGCGGTATGGCGCCCAACATGACCAATTTGTAGACGACATCGAATGGCTGACCGATGCGGGTCGCCGAGGTGAGGCCGTCTGGATGAAGGATGCCCGCATCTTCCGCAACATGTTGGAGCGGCAAGCGGTTCACGATGCGGCCGTGCGGTGCTTTTGCCTTCGCGACGGCACACTCACCGGCCCTGAGATGGCCGCGTGGTTTCTCCGCAATGTTGAGCGCATGGCCGAGGCTTGTGCGGCACCGGGACCATTCTGTTACATCGTTTACGCGGACGG
Organism: Bacillota bacterium; assembly: GCA_021846505.1. GTDB lineage: Bacteria > Bacillota > Sulfobacillia > Sulfobacillales > JAIMBI01 > JAJZWV01. Next base: position 22,943 of record JAJZWV010000005.1, on the reverse strand, counting down.
CATCCGCCTTGTGCCGGACCGGGAGCGCTTCACCAACGGCAAGGACCCGAGAGAGGCCGAACCGACATAAATGAGGCGATTCCGACCGCCAGCGCTCCACACTGATCGGGGCAGATCAACCGGGACAGACGATCGCGGCCATGTGTCGGGGCCTCTGACAGCGCGGCGGCGCCTGTCCGGGTCGGCTGCGTCCTAAACAACCGCCTGGGTTATTGTACCGGCAGGGCCGTCGGAATCCGAACTCCCCGGCATCCGGAGTCGCGTCAATTTATAACATGCCGGTATCCGCATTCGAGGCGTTTTAGGCAGGAGCGTGGCGATTGTCGTCGAAGTCTCCCGCCTGGGCGGTGAAATGTGAATTCTCATGAGCCTCGCGAGGAATCGGCTGTGGGCGGAGTGGCGTCCCTCTTTACGCCGTGGGTCATGAAGGCGGCGTTCCAAAAGGTGGAGCAGTGGTATGCGACCGGCGAGCTGCGCGACCCGGGGGAATGGCTGGACTGGCAAGCTCATACGTGGGAGCGGCTTTCAAGCTTGGCTGATGACCTCACGAGCGGGCGCTATAGGCCCGGCCTGTTCCCGGTTGTGCCGTACCCTAAGCGCGGAGGCCGCACGCGCCACTACGTGATGCCCTCCGTGCGCGATCAGGTAGCATTCATGGCCTACATGGTTCTTTTAGGGCCGTTTCTGGAGGCGCGCATGCCCAATGTGTCGTTTGGCAACCGGCTTTTTCGGCCCCGAATCCCCTGGGTACCGCCTGAAGGCGATGGCCCCAACGGAGAGGGGAGGCAGCGCTGGCACCGCGCGCCCTTCTCGCTGGGGGAGCCGCGCCTCTACGACAACTTTCAGAGCGGCTACGGGCTTTTTCGACGGGTCGCCCAATGGCTGGTCAACGCGCAGGTACTTGGCGAGGAAACCTCAAACCAAAATCATGATGAGGTGGAGGCGGAGCCACCTGACTTGCTCCCGTACCAACGGTTTCTGGACCGACCCGTCCGCCGTGGAGGATCGGACCTGTATTATGCCCGGCTCGATCTAGAGTTGGCCTACCCGGCTGTCAGTCGAAAGGCGCTGGCGGAAGAACTGGTGCGTCTCATGAAGGGCCAAGCGGGTCCAGACCCGTGGGGCCGGCCGTCATTCCCATCGCTGGTCCGCGACGGGGGGCCGTTTGACAAAACCGTCGAAGGCCGCAGCAGTGGCACCGGCGATCACCCGTGGACCGCGCTGGCAGCGTGCTGTTCTCTTCGAACGGCTGTGGCGGACCGCTTAGGGAATCTGCTGGTGGCCATTAAGTACGCGGTGTGGTGTGCCCCGTCGGAGTCCGGGGACGACTGGCGAGGTGAAGTGCACGACGCCAATTGGCATAAAGATCATTACGCAGCGGAACTCGGCCCACCCCAAGACAATTCGGATCCTAAGCCAGGCTCAGACGAGTTGGAGGACAAGAAGGATCCCTACGGATTGTGGCCGGTGAAGTCCCAGGCGGGCAACTATGTAAATGACGGTGCCTTCGGCATCCCGACAGGCCTGGCAATATCCGGTGCCTTGCTGAACGTGGCTCTGACACGGGTCGATTCGGCTATGTGCGAGCATCACACTAGTTCCACCATCGGCGGCGATGCCGTGTTTTACCTGAGGTATGTGGACGACATAATGCTGTTTGCGATCAGCCCGGAGTTGCTATGCCGCTCCATCTCTCGTCTCAAAACTGCGCTTGGGGAGGCCAGCAAACACTTCTCGATTTCCAACGCTAAGGCTAAGCCGAAGTGGGTTTCTCAGATGCTGGCCAATCAGGACAAGAGCGGAGACCCCAGTGTGCTACCTGCCATTCCGCCGGGCCAAATCCTCACGCGTGGCAATTTGGAGAAATTTGTTAGCCATGTGGTGCGAGAGGTCAGCGACTTGGGCGAGGAGGGCCTCGACGAGTCGTTCGGTGCTCCGGCCATTGAACGCCTGGAGGACCTCATGGAGCTGGCGCTTCGCCATGACGATGACCCCGAAGTTCAGGCTGAAGCCCGGGTCTCCTTTGCCCTGCACCGCTTGGCGCGGGCCTCGTGGCCCAGCCGGCCCGTGCGCGTGGGCGATACCGATTGGGAGCCCGAAGCCTTTGCCCTGCAGATTCTTTCCACCGCTGAGCAGGCGCTGCGGCGGTATCCCGCCCGGCACAAGTTGTGGCGTCCGGCCTTGGTCTGCGCGGTTCGTGCCGATGCGCTGGGAGACAAGGCCATCGGTACGCAGTGGTTGCAGCAGCGCATCCTGCCGCTGCTGGCCCATATCGACGGCATGCACCGCGACGAGGTCCTGCAAACGAGCGTGCCGGCCGGGGCTTTAAGCTTTGCGGCCGTGGGGGACCGCGGAAGCCTGGCAGAAGAGCACCCCTGGGGCAGTGACTGCCGTGCCGTGCGGGCGGCTCGCTGGAGAAACGCCGAGCTGCGCAACAGCTTTCGGCGGGCGAATTTCTGGAGAGAATGGGCGTCACTGCGCCGACAGCTGGAGGCACTGGCCATGGGCCAGCCAGCCAATCCCAATCGTTGGACGTGGCACCTGACCAGCGACCAGGCCAGCACCTGCCTGGTGCAGATCGGCGGGTGGGCCCGTTGGGCTCAGGTACTGTACGGGCATGCTCAGGATCCCGCCTGGCTGTGGTGGTGGGAGGCGGAGTGCCTGAGCGAAGCCCTGGTGGCCGCGTCGCCACCTACGCCAGCGCTGCTGGCGCGCCTCGGCGCGCCGCGGCCCGAAATGTTTCGGCACCCGGGATCCGTCATTGGGTACGCGGTGGGCCGAGACAAGACGGCTGGGCTGGACTGGCTTAAAACAGCGGCTGCCCATGTGGTTGGCTATGAGGGGCAGGCCGAAAGCGAGGCGCCCTCCGTCACGGGGTCTCCATCGCTAGCGATTTTGTGGCTGACCCGTATGGCTCAAGATCGGCGTGGCCAAGAGACATTCCGCATCCTGAAGGCGTGGACCCCCGCACGCCCGGAGAGCTGGACGGCTGTGGCGCAGTTGGGTCTGTGGGACCATTATCCGGTTCTCGCACGCCGCCTGCTGGCCCAGCGGCTGCAGCGGCCGGCGCTGGCAGTCCAACCCCAGCCCCTGTGGGATGCCCTATATCGGCTGGAGGCATACGCCAAGATTAGGCGGATGCTGCAGGCCCACGGCCGCGAAGTCTTGTGGCAGCAATTTTCTCAGTGGTTTCCCGAACACCCCACGCACAGCAATGCCCGCGTGGCGCGTGTCACGCTGATGGACTCGATGTACCGCCTGGAGGGATCCCAGCAGACGCCTCCCGATGCCGACGTGCCCGCATTGGAACTGCCGTCCCCCTACGCGTGGCTCTTGGTGGAGGAGGCGATGCGCCTCGGACCCTCGCACGCCGGGCAGCTTCTGGCGCCGGACTGCATCGAGATGACCGAGAGCGGCGACCGGTGGCTCCGCGGCCTGCGGCGTCGGATGCTAGGCATCGACGAGCCCGAGGCATGCGCTGATGAGGAGGGGAGCACCGGCGCCCGCCTCTTAGGCATCCGCGGCCTCCGCCCCGATCGCCGCGCTCCGCACCCTCTGTTTCTGATGCCCGAGCTATTGGGCATGGCCGGGGAAGACGCGTCGCGCTGGCGGCAAGCGTGCTTGCTGCTCTGGCTGGTGTCGGGGAGTGAGCACATATTGGACCAAGTTTTCCGCCGGGCTCCGTGGCAGGTGCCGCTGGCAGACCGGGAAGCCTATCGAAGCCGGTTTGTGCTGCCCCGGGATGCGTGGACCCTGGTGGATGACGGATTGCGAAGCCCTCGCAAGTCCCTGTTTTTGTCGGGGCGCGAAGGCGACCTTATCACTCTGCAGCAGGATGAGCCCCGGCAGCTAAACGCAGCCGGCGGCGGACGGTTTATTCCCACCGAGATTTCCCTAGCTGGGTCGGGTGAACCGCCTCTCGATGTGGTGTTACCCATCCGGCTGGTGCAAGTGGCCTCGGAGCCGGACTGGCCAAGTTGGCTGGCTAGCTTCAACACGGCTTTTGCCGCGCGCCGGCAAGGCGTGCGGCGATCAACCTTCGGCGCGCTCACTGAGGAACTTGGCGAGAGATTCCGCGAGGTCACGTCCCAAGCACGAGCAGGTAACCACCAGGGCAGCCGGGATGCTCTGCTGATGCTGCCGGAGTGGTCATTTCCGCATCCCCTTGCTCCAAAGGTGCGCGAGTTTGTCCGCCGGACAGGCGTGGGGGTGCTGGCAGGACTTACACCGAGGGAACTTCCGTCGGCCGTGCCCGCAGTCCGCGGGCGGTCGCCGTCTGGCCTTCGCCTGCTGGTCAACGAGGCCATGCTGGTGCTGCCATCCGCGGCTCCGCGGGTGCGCCCCTGGAGCACATCTGAATTTCGCGTGGTGAAACCCCGGCCTAATGCTAGCGAGGTGGGATTGGAGCGCTCGCTGTCCCTGCACGGCACGCCGCGCTGGCGATTTGTTCGAGGCGTGCGCTGGTGGAGGTTCCAGGTTCCGGGCTGGGGCCGTTTCGCGCCGGTGATCTGCTCGGAGCTGTTGGATTCCGGGCCCAACGAGTGGCTAAGAGGACGCATTCACCACCTGCTGGTAGTGGCCTGGAACCAGGACGTGGACCTTTATGACCAGTTTACCTGGACGCGCGGCTATGAGTTGTATTGCAATGTCGCCATGGTTAACCATGGGTCGCTAGGGGGGTCAGTGGCATGGACCCCCAAGCACGGACTGGAAAAGGAGATCTTTCGCGTTCACGGGAAGGATCAGGGGATGTCTGTTTCGGTGAAGCTACCCGTGTCAAGTCTGGATAGAGCACAACAACACCAGTGGAATGTCTCGGTCGAACGCCACGCCTGCGACTGGAGGAAAAGAGAGAACCCAGAGTCGTCGGCCGATGGCGACCAAGGGAACTTTAAGACACCCTCATTTCAGCCGCCATGAGGCCCATCCCGAGCGAGCTCGGGCGCGCCAACTTGCGTCACGCCGACTGCTGCCAAGTGACTGAGTCCGTCTAAGACGTCGTTGCCCAGCTTGCTCCCACCTGGCGGCGGAGCGCGACAATTTGGCATCGCATGGGTTCGGGCCGCCGGCTAGGATGCGCCCCTGTTCAGCGATTCCACTAACCCTCCATCGAATTCCACCGGGCCGCGGCCAAGAGACTTCTCTGGCCCCTCTCTCTTGGGGACTGAAAAAAGGCAGTGTAAACTCCTAAATCCCGGACACTGGGGGATTGCATCAAAGAGGGTGCACCATGGGGCTGTTGAGCCACGAGCAGATGCGGGATTTCATCGCGATGAATCACTTACGGACCCCCGAGGATATCCAGGCGGCCCTCAAGGGCCTGTTCGCCGACACGCTGCAGGCGAGGCTGGACGCGGAGCTGGACACGCACCTGGGCTGCGCCAAACACGCAGCGGTGCCGAAGCCGACCGCCAATCGCAGAAATGGCCGGGTTTTCAAACAGGGCCTTGCGCCGTTCCCGGGATGATCACAGACAGGCCGAGCGCCAAAGAACGGCTGTCGCCTTTCCCGGCGGACTTTTCAAAATAAACGCGCTCTCCTGTTGACAGGCGGCCGGCGGTGCCGTATGTCTTAAACAGCTTACTTAAGAAGGGTTGTTAATAAAGGTGCGTGCTGCTACCCCGCCGCTGCTGCGGTCCTTGAACGTGCAGGCCATTCTGGGTGTGCTGCACGCTGCGGGACCCATGTCTCGGACCGAATTGGCCCGCCGGGTGAACATCAGTGGGCCCACGACGGCGGAGATTGTGGAGGAGCTGCTGGAGGCGGGGTGGCTTGAAACGGCCGGCGATGCAGTGCCGTCGGGCGGGCGGCCCGCCCGCGCGGTCGCGCTCAGCGCGGACAGCGCGGAGGTGGTTGCCGTGGATGTGGGAGGCTCTCGGATCAAGGCCGGGCGCTTCAACCTCCAAGGGACACTGACCGAAGAGCGCATTGTGGCCACCGAGCTCACCGACACCACCGGTCAGGTGGCGAACTTACTGAGGGCCTTAAGCACGAAGGCGGCGCAGCTGCGCTGCATCGTGGTGGGCGCCCCCGGGTTTGTGCGCGGCGGGGTGGTGGTGGAGGCAGCCAACATCCCCGAGTGGCGCGATGTTCCGCTGGCTGCCGTGCTGCAGCCCGCTGTGGATGGCCACTACGTGATTGACAATGACGTGAACCTAGCGGCACTGGGGGAAGCCCGCTGCGGGGCCGGACGCGGCGTGGGCGATCTGGTGTTTGTCACCTTGGGCACTGGAATCGGGGCGGGGATTCTGGTCAACCACCACCTGATTCGGGGCGCCGCCGGTGCCGCGGGCGAGGTGGGATTCCTGGTGCCCGACCGGGATCTGTTAGATGAGCCGCGCGGCGCCGGGGGCGCGTTAGAGGCGCGCGCCTCCACGGTGGGGCTGGGCCGGCTGTGGGAGGCGCGCACGCATCAGGCGGCTAGCGCCCCCGAAATCGTCGCGGCGGCGCGCGCGGGCTCGGAGCCGGCGCGGGCGGCCGTGCGGGATTGGGCCCGCTATCTGGCCTCCGCCCTGATTTCGATTAGCACCGTCGTCAATCCCGAGCGCGTGATTCTGGGCGGTGGCGGTGGGGCCGCGTTTGACCTGCTGGCCCCGGATCTGCGCGCGCTGCTGGCGCGCCACCTTCCGTTTCCCCCCGAGCTCGCACCCAGCACCCTGGGGGATCGGGCCGCGCTGTACGGGGGCTTGGAATTAGGGATGGCCTGGCTCTTCGAGGCCATCCCCGACCGCTTGGCGGAAGCCCGCCGGGGAAATCGCAGCTACCAGGAGCTTTAGCACTCGTTCACTTTCTCGCATTTCCCAGCCACGAAGAATCCTGTTCGCACATCAAGCGTCGGCTCACTGGTTGAAAGGGGTGTCACATGGCAACGGTGACGGCGAATCGGCTGAGAGCGGGAGCCCTGACGCTGGTGGGCACCACCGCGTCCACCGCCGCGTTTATGGGTCCGGCCACCAGCATTTACTTCAATACCGGCCCGGGCGTCGCGGCGGCGGGTGCGGCGTTTCCGTTTTCCGTCCTGATCGCCATGGTGGCCATGATGCTCATGGCCGTCACCATTGGGGCATTTGCGAAGAAGCTGCCCACCTCGGGGTTTGCCTACACCTTCACCGTGAAGGGCTTTGGGCCCCGGGGTGGATTCGTGTCTGGCTGGCTGCTGCTGGGCAGCTATGCCATGGTCGCCCCCATGCTGCTGGCCGGGATGAGTGCCTTGCTGAGCAGCTTTCTGGCCACGTTTGGGGTGGCTATTGCCTGGTGGGTGCTGGCGCTGGCGTTCTTCGCCATCGCGCTGGCGGTGGTGTCGCTGGGCATCAGCCGGTCGGTGCAGACGGCGCTCATCTTCCTGGTGTTCGAGCTGGCCATCATGTTGGCGCTCTTTGCCACCATCATCGTGCGGGGCGGCGCGGCTGGCAACACGCTCGCCGGATTCAATCCCGGCCTGTCGCCCACCGGCATCAGCGGGCTCGGAATCGGCGCGCTGTGGGGCATCCTGATGTTCGTGGGGTTCGAATCGGCGGGCACGCTGGGCGAAGAGGCGCGGGCCCCCCGCATCACCGTGCCACGCGCACTGCTCACTGCGGTGATTGCCATCGGGTTTGTGTATCTGCTGTCGGCCTATGCCGGCGACGTAGGCTTTGGCATCGGCCATGCCAAAGCCCTTATGAGTGCCGCCGCGCCGTGGAGCACCCTGGCCCTCACGTTCTGGGGGCCCGCCCTGGGAAAGCTGGTGATGGTGGCCGCGCTGTCGTCCATCTTCGCCAACCTCATCTCGGGTGCCAACAGCGTGGTGCGGGTGATGTACAACATGGGCCGCGAAGGCGTTCTGCATCGGTCTCTGGGGGAAACCCGCGGCGGCGTCCCGGTGAAGGCGGGCGTGTACTACCTGGTGGGATCGATTCTCCTGACACTGCTGCTGGGCATCATTTGGGGCCCGCTCACGGTCTATGGGTTCGCGGGGACTATATTGGGGCTGGGCATCATCGTCGTGTACATTCTCGTGAACGTGAGCCTCATGATTTTCTATCGGAAAGACCATCCCACGGAAGTGTCGCCGTGGCGGCACGGCCTGGTGCCGGTGGCCGCGTCGCTCGTGATGCTGCTGCCGCTGTACGGCCAGCTGGTTCCGTGTCCCGCGGCGCCGTTCAGCTATGCCCCCCTCGCGCTGGCCGCCTGGATTATCGCGGGGGCCTTGTATGCGGCGCGGCTGCAGCGCCAGCGCGGAGCCGCGTTCGAGCAGCTGGGCCGTGTGCTGGCGGACATCTAGCGGCGGGCGACCCTCGCACTCGGAAACCTTGAGCAAAGGACGTGAGACCCGTGAGCGCGCTATTGCACCGGCTCCAAGAGCGCAACCCGGCCCTGCTGGAGTTGGCCGTGGCCTGGCATCAGGCGGGCCAGCTGCCCGCCAACTGCTGGCTGATTGACCTAGATGCCGTGGCGGCCAATGCCGACGTGCTGCGCCGGGCGCAGGACGAGACGGGTCTGGCGACCTATCTCATGACGAAGCAGCACGGCCGCAATCCCCTCGTTACCGGGGTGGCGCTCGCGCGGGGGCTGCAGTCGACGGTCGCGGTGGACGAGCAGTGCGTCCGCGCGCTGGCCCGATACGGGCTGCCGGTGGGCCATGTCGGCCACTTGAATCAAATTCCGCGGCGCGCCATCCCGTTTGTGCTGGCGCAGCATCCCGAGGTGTGGACGGTGTACAGCGTGGATCACGCCCGCTGGATTTCGGCCGCGGCCTCCGCCGAGCGCCGCGTGCAGGATGTGCTGCTGCGGGTCTACGCCCCGGGTGACGTGTTTTTCGATGGCCAGGAGGGAGGGTTCCCGCTAGACGGGGTGCTAGAGGCCGCGCGGCAGATTGCCCGCCTGCCCGGTGTAAAGGTTGCCGGCACGGTGGCTTTTCCCTGTGTGCGCTACAATGCGCGGCGCAAGGACCCGGTGGAGCCGACGCCCAACTTTCGGACCGCCGTGGCGGCGTTTGAGCGTTTAAAGGGCGCCGGGTACGACGTGTGGCAGCTGAACGCGCCCGGCAATACGTCAGCAGCCACGTTTCCCATGCTGAAGCGCGAGGGGGCCACGCACGTGGAGCCCGGCAACGGCCTTTTAGGGACCACCCCATCGCACGCGTTTCGCGCCGACTTGCCCGAAGTGCCGGTGTGCTGCTACGTCACCGAGGTTACTCATCGGTACGAGGGGCGCGCCTACGCTCACGGCGGTGGGCTGTTCCGAGACATTTACGACCCGGAGGAACAGCTCCAAGCTATCGTGGCAGACGAGCCAGCCGCCGTGCGCGGTGAGCCTGTGCCGGCCAGCTGGGTGGAGCAAATCATTGACTATCACCTGCCCATCAGCGATGGGGGGCGGGGCGCCGTCGGCGACACCGTCCTCCTGGGCTACCGGACGCAGATGCACATGACCCGCTCGTGGGTGGCGGTGGTGGCGGGGCTTCGGGCGGGCGCTCCCCAGCTGGTGGGGCTGTTTGACCACGCGTCCACCATGCTGGACCCCGCCAGCATGGTGCCGCTGGCCCTGGATGAAGCGCGCGCCGCGGTCCAGTCCGTGATGGAGGGCTACCGTGCTTAATCATCAGCGGGCAGCCTCGATCGGCCGGTCCCTAAAGCCCCCGGCGCCGGGCGCCGGGGGGGCATGTCGGCCGGCCCAGCCGGTCGATGGAGGCGCTGGCTAGTGGAGCGGCCGCCACGCGACACCCGAGGCCCCGTGGAACTCACCGTGCTAGATGACGTGGCGTCAGTGGCCCGGGCAGCCGCCGAGGCTATTTGTGAGTGGGCCGCCCGCCATCCCCGGGGCGTGCTGGGTCTGGCCACCGGCGCGACGATGGTGCCGGTGTACCGCGCGCTGTCCCGCCTCGACGCCTGCCGGCCGGAGCGGTTTCGCCAGGTCGTGGCGGTCAACCTCGATGAGTACGTGGGCTTGGGCCCGGATGACCCCGGGTCGTTTCACCACTTCATGCAGACGCACCTGTTTAGCCAGGTGCCGTTTTCGGCGCACTGTATTCCGAATGGCGCGGCACGCGACCTGGACGAGGAGTGCCGGCGCTACGATATTCTACTGGACCACCTCGGCGGAGTGGGCCTGCAGGTGTTGGGCCTGGGCACCAATGGGCACGTGGGATTCAATGAGCCGGGCACCCCCTGGGAGGCTCGCACGCACGTGGCCACGCTGTCCGCCTCCACCCGGGCGGCCAACGCGGCCACCTTTGCCTCTGGGCAACACGTGCCGGCAGCCGCCGTCACCATGGGGATTGGAGACATCCGCCGCGCCCAGCGGCTGCTGATGGTGGCCGTGGGGCCGCACAAGGCCGAAGCCCTCAGGCGCCTTCTTCGTGACGATCCATCCCCGCACTTTCCCGCTGCCGCCCTCATGGGCCATGAGCCGCCCATGCAGGTTCTAGTGGACCGCGCGGCGGCGCGGCGGCTTTCGGAGTGGTGAGCGCGGAAGCCTCTTAGGGGACCTTCAGCTGCCAGGCCGCGGCGCCCACCCTGAGGTTGGGGGCATTGCGAGTCTGCCCTCAGCCAGGCCTTGCGCGGCTAGGCACGCTTGAGGTCGTGTAGCCCGGGCGGATCGCGGAAGACGCTCTTCGGCGCAGCGCCTGACCAGCCTTCTCGCACCACCGTGGCGCCTGCGTTTGGCAGTCTGGGACGCCGCGCATGAGCCATCCGCGCCCCGAACCCTTCATTGGACCTCACGTCCGACCTCACGTCGAGTCGAAAGCGGTCGAACAGAAAGGGAGGGACCGCGCGTGCAGCGCGGCACGTCCATCCCCAATAACGCTTCGCCAATCCCAGGCGTCCACGGCGGCAAACGACAGTGCACTTCAAGGGGCGGTGGTGATTCCGGCCCACAACGCGGCGGACTTTGCTGCGGCGCGCGTGCGGGAGAATGTGGAGCTGAGCCTCGTCGCCAAATGGCTGGGGCGCGGGGCGAGCCCCGACGTGGGTGTTCAGCCGGAGAGGACACGTCCTCGCAAATCGCTGGTGCGTCTAGAGTCCAAACATGGCTCGGCTAGGCGGCCAACCGATATCATGGTCCCAGCGCCTGGCCGTGGCCTCCATCTGCGCGACTTGCTCGGGGGTGCGCTTGGGTCTCAGATCCCTGAGGGTCGCTTCGGCAGCCCAGCGCATAAACGGTGCCATATCCACCAGCGCCTGGGACGCCTTTTCATAGCCGTCGGCAAACCCGGCGAGCAGCGGGGGAATCCAACGCTCCCACGCCGCGTCGTAGTTGGGGCCGTCCAGCGTCATGCACGCCGCCGTGCGCGCCACGTCGAGGCGGGAGTCGCCAGCGCCGGCGTTCATCCAGTCCACGGCCGCCGCGACACCGCCGCCTGATGCCACCACGTTCAGTGGGTGAAAGTCTAAATGCACCAGGGTGGGCACGTCGCAGGGAGGCAGTTTCTCTAGGCGGCGCGACTCCTCATCAGAGTGAGGCCGAGCCCAGCCGGCGTCCAAGGTGTCCAGTCCACCATGTCCCTTGGCGGCCTGATGCACTGATGCCAAAAACCGCCCCATAGCCCGTCCCCAATCGGGGACCCGCTCGGGCTCGGCGGCCAAAACGTCTGCCAGGGGCTGGCCCGGCACCCACTCGGTCAGGAGGCAAGCCACCTCGGGACCGCAGTAGACGCTTAACACCCGTGGGGCCACACCCAAGCTGGCGGCCAACTGCGCATTGGCGGCTTCGCGCGTGATCGCTTCGGCATGCTCAGGAGGGCGCGCGCGCAGCGCCAACACCCGCCCGCCGGCCGCTGTCATGCGATGCACTGGTGCTTCAGAGCCTCCCGGGCCGTCTGCCACTCCCATGACACTCTCGGTCAGGCCCAGAGCCGCCACCGCACGCTCAAACCACGCCACGCCGTCGCCCCCCGCTCTCGCATGAATGTGGGCCGCGCCGAAATCTTCACACCCCATGATAGCTGACGGCAAGGGACCGGGAGTGGGTGCGGCTGGGCCCTGTGACCCGACAAAGCCCGGCGGAGCCGCCGCGGGGGCGGCTGCTGGCCGGGGCCAGCTACTTCGGCCAATTGATGAGAAGGCGGCGCTAGTTCACGCGCTTTCGCACGGTGCCGCTGATTAGGCGAGCTTCTCTCCATCCATGGGGTGAGAGCCACGTGCTTCCGCCCAAGGGGCCATGCAGGTAGCCTGCCCCGTGCGATCCCCGCTCCCCTTCCGGCGTGGCGCCCCGATCAAGGGGTGGCCGCATCCACGCAGCCACCGCGCGGGGGGGAGCCTGCTGAGTGCGGTGTGCCTGAGCCGCTTTCGCCCGCAGCCGCCCCGCGGCATGAGTTTCTGAGGCCTAAGGGTGCAGGCGCGGTGCGCCGAACGGCCCTGCGCGCCGGTGGTGGTGATCGGTAGAATGAGCGTAAGGGAGCCTGGTGGAGCGGGCGCTTCCTGACTCGATGGCCGCGGCGGTCTGAGCCGGCGCCTGTTGGTGTGGCCACCGCCGCGCGTCGAGTCCGCCGGGCGCGTGATGAGAAGCGTGGTGAGAAGGAGGCCACCCAGCCAGTGTGGCACGAAACTTTGGGCCTGCCGATCGCAGCCGCCTGCGGTTGGCTCGCGTCGGAGGCTGCCGTGGCCTGGCGCACGTGGCGAGCTCGCCGCGACTTTACGGACGCGACCGCACGCGACGGTGGGTCGGTCTGGGTGGTTTTCGCGGGAACCCCGGTGGCAGGTGCCGTGTTTTTTCTGCTGATCACCCAAGCCATCCCATGGGCCACGGTGGGCCAGGGTTGGCAGGCCGTCGGGCTCGGGCTCATGCTGGGAGGGATCTTCCTGCGGTGGGCCGCGGTGCTGACGCTGGGCCGCCACTTTTCGCTGGTCGTGGCCACGTCGCCGTCTCAGCCGCTGGTGACGTCCGGTCCCTACCGGGTTGTGCGCCATCCAGCCTACGCCGCGGTGCTGGCCACGTCCGCGGGACTGGGATTGGCGTCGGGATCGTGGCTGGGCTCGGCTTTTCTGGCGGGGGTGGCCTGGGCCCTCTTCAGCTATCGCATCCGCGTTGAGGAAGCCGCACTCGCTGCCCACTTCGGACCGACCTATGAGGCGTATCGTGCACGGACATGGCGCCTCATTCCGTGGATCTTCTGAGGCGGTGCGGCAGATGATGGACGCCTCCTCCGGGCCTGGGCCGGAACGGGTGGGACCAGCTGGTGCTGGAGGCGGGATCGCCCATGCTGCGGCGTGCCGTCCGCGGAGGACCGCTATCGGCTATTGTGCTTGGAGCCCGCCATAGGATGCTGGACGCCAAGATTGCATGGAAGTCGCGCCCCTGGGCTGGCGCTTCGGTCGCATACGGCGTAACATAGTCTTGTTACGATGACCATGGAGAGGGGAGCGTTCCCATGGATGTTCCAGCTGGTCAGTTCAAAGCCAGGTGCCTTGAGCTGATCTCCTTCGTCAAGGAGAAGCGTGTGGAGGTTATCGTCACCAAACGGGGGCAGCCCGTGGCGAAGCTGGTCCCTCTAGTCGACGAGGATCCGAGCCCACTCTTGGGGCGCCTGAAGGGGACCGTGACCGTCATCGGGGATATCACGCGGCCCACTGATGAAGCATGGGACGCGGACCGCGATGGAAAGTGATGGGTTGACCCGGCTCCTGCTCGACACTCACATTTGGATCTGGCTGATGAGCGGCGAACGGCAGCAGCTGGGCTCTGTGGCCATCGAGGCCATTGAGCAGGCCGCGGCCGGCGGGCGCGTGTATGTGTCCGCCATTTCGGTGTGGGAAGTGTCCATGCTCGACAGCAAAGGTCGCATCCGCCTGTCCCGCGACTGCAGCGAGTGGGTCCGCCAGGCATTGGCCGCGCCGGGTCTGCACCTTCTCCCGCTGTCTCCGGACATTGCCGTCGCCAGCAGCCGGCTACCCGGTGCGTTTCCCGGGGACCCCGCGGACCGCATCTTAGCCGCCAGCGCCCGCTTGATGAACCTGACCCTGGTAACGCGCGATCAACGCATCCTAGAATACGGGGCAATGCACTACGTGTCGGTGCTCGAATCTTAAGCGAGTCACCTCGCGAACCAGGCGCCCAGCTGGGGCTATCGCAGGGACCCGCCGTCACGTTCCGGCGGCCGCCGGTGGACAGCTGCTGTCCCGACGCGCCGTCGTCCGGCTATGGCTGTCTGCATTTCTGCTTTTCTGTGACACACTGCACAAAAAGGGGGGTGCCAGGTGCGACAGTATGTGGTCCAAGTGCGTGAACGCGGTGTCGTGACGCTGCCAAAGGACGTCCGCGAGCGGTATGGCCTGGCGACAGACACCCCACTGACGCTGGTGGACTGGGATGGCCTCCTGGTACTCAGCTCGCGCATTCCGGTGGTGACAGAACTCGCTCGCCAGCTAGCGGCAGAGCGCGCTTCCGAAAATTTGTCCGTGGACGATCTCCTGTCCGCGTGGGCGCAGGACCGCTACGGCGCGGATGCGCCTCTGTTCACTGATTCCACCAAACCTGTCGGCGACCGCACGGGTAATTCTCCTGACGACCTATGACGCCCACCCCACTCCGGGTGTTTTTGGACGCCGACGGGATTATTGCAGGATGTGCGTCACCGAGCGGTGCCTCGCATGCACTGTTGCTCGTCGGAGAGTTGGGGCTGGTGCAGGCGTGGACATCGCCGGCGGTATTGATGGAGGTGCGAAGAAACCTCATCCGGAAGCTGCCGCGCGGACTGCCGATTTTCGAAGCGATGTGGCCGAACAGCCTCACCGTAGGCACTGACCCGGGCGAATCGTACCTCGCACGCTGGGCCAAGTACGCGCACCCCACAGACGTCCATGTCCTGGCCGCCGCTGCCGCGGTCTCAGCCGACTGGCTTGTGACCTTTAACATGCGGCACTACTACTCTCCCCCAGGCGTGGAGGTGGCGCGGCCGGGTGATGCCTTGCAGCGGATGCGAGCTGCGCTGGGCGTCCTCGGACTGGCCCGCCAATGTGAGCCCGCCCACCGGGACAGTCCACCTCCACCCGATGACTGAGAGAACCCCCCACCCAGCCCGACGCTGGGGGTGGTGTCCTCTGTGGAGGCAACTTCGCAAGGGGCTGGGCAGTGCGGCTACGAGCCACCACACACGCGCGGCCCCTCAATCCGCCATGCCGTAGGCGGGGTCAACCACGAAGCTCAGCGCCACCCACAAGCCGGCCCCCAAGGCCGCGATGCCGCCGGCCGACGCAAAGCCCCACCAGAGCCCTATCGCGGCAACCAGCCACAGGCCCCCCATCGCGCTGCCCAGCACCTGGGCCGTGCGGGCAGACATGCGGCGCCCCACCCAAAACTCGGCGGCGGTGGCGGCGGGCCAGGCGGCGGCGACAGCCACCACGCGCTCGGCGGCGGGCATGAGGCCGCTGGCCACCAGCCCGACCAACACCGCGATCCCCGCCAGCGTGCCAAACCCCTTGAGGGCGGCGGCCAGCCGCCCGCTCCTCGCTCCCATCCAGTGCCGGTTCCCCCCGCGGTTCATCTGCTTGCCCTTCATCATGTTGATGTTCCGTCCTTTCGGTCTTCCGTCTCTTCGTATCATGCGCGGCGTCCGTGTCGCGCTTGTCGTCAGCGGCGCCCGTGTTCTCCTAATGGTCGCGGACACCCCGGTGGCGCGTGGGGTCGGGGGACGGGGTTTTGGGCGCGGGATACCCACCGCCGCGCTCCGAGTTCCAGTCGATGTCGGCACGGCCCAATGCGAGACACGCAGTGTGGCCGCCAAACGCAAAGGAATTGCTGAGCGCACAGGCAATCGGCGCCCGGCGCCCGGCGTCCTGGACGAAGTCCGCTCCGACTGCTGCGGCCAGGGGGGCGTGGCGGTGCGCGGTGGGCGGCACGAAGCCGTCTCGCAGCGCCAGCACCGTGGCCACTGCCTCGATGGCTCCGGCCGCGGACAGGGCGTGACCCATCTGGCTCTTGGTCGAGCTAATAGGAATTTCCCAAGCGTGGCTCCCGAGCACCGCCGCGATGGCCGCCCACTCCGCGGGATCGTTGGCGTGGGTGCCGGTGCCGTGCGCGTTGACGTAGTCGATGTCGGCGGGGGAGAGCCCTGCGTCGCTGAGGCAGCGCTGCATGGCCAATGCCGCGCCGCGGCCCTCGGGGTGCGGGGCGGTCGCGTGGTAGGCGTCGTTGGCGGTGCCGCTGCCCAACACCCAGGCTTGGATGTGTGCCCCCCGCCCCCGGGCGCGGCCTTCGGACTCCAGCACTATCATGGCGGCGCCCTCGGCCAGCACGACGCCCTCCCGGTCCTCGGCGAAGGGGCGGCAGTCATGCCCGAGCGCCCCCATGCTGTCAAACCCGGCATAAATGAGCTCGGTCAGCGTGTCGACCCCGCCGGCCAGCACGCGGTCCACGAGACCCAGGCGAATCAGGTCGGCCCCGATGCCAATGGCGGTGGTGCCGGCCGCGCAGGCGGTGACCACACTCCATACGGGCCCGCCGAGCGCCAGGCGGTCCACCAGCCGGCGGCCCGCACAGTCGGCCATGCCGGACAGGACGGCGTCATACGCGGGTGCGTGGCCGTGCTGCTCCTGCCAGGCCACCCGCGACAGCTCGTCGGATCCCAGCGTGGTGCCAAGCACCAGCGCCGTGCGCGTGTCATTCGGCCCGCCGGCCATGGCCAGCGCCTCCGCCGCCACCCGATCCAGAAGCTGAGCGGGCCGGGAGCCTGCATCCGGGGAGCCAGGGGGCGCCCACACGGCGTCGTCCAGCTGGCCAGCCCAGTTGACGCCGTAGCGGGTGGCATCGAAGCGGGTGACTGGCCCACAGCGGCGCCGCCCCTCCAGCAGTCCTGCCCGGAAGGTGGATGCGTCGGCACCGAGTGGAGTGGCGGCGCCCAGCCCGGTGATGGCGACCGCTGTCCGCGCGCTCACAGGGCCACCCCCAGTGCGGAAGGTCGGGCGGCGCTGCGGCCGGCAGGAGCCACCCTGACCCAGGTGACGCCCGGCCGCAGCGGATCGGCCGCCTGGAGCGCGGCCGGCGCCTTTATGCCGCTGGCCGCGAGCGTGCCCACCGCCAGTGGCAGCCAGGCTGCGGCGCTGAATCCCCAAGTCGCGTCCCACGCGCGGGAGTCCAGGTGTGCGCCCGAGGGAGCGTCCTGCCACTCAGGAGCTACCCACACCCGTGCGTGCGCGCCGCACAGCTGGGCGTGGGCCTCGGTCTCCAGCACGAGCGCCGCAGCCGCCTCGGTGAGCAATTGGGGCGCGGGAGCCGGTGCGCCCAGCCGCATCCCGGATCGCGCGAGCACGCGGGCGAGCAGCGGAGAGATGTCATCGAGGCCAAGCACCACGGCGGTGGAGATGCGGCCCGCCATGAGCTGGAGGCACGCGTACTCAAACGCCCCGTGGCCCCCAAACACCGTCGAGGGTCCGGTGAGGCCCTCGGCCGCCGCCGCCTGGCCGGCCGCTTGGTTGGCGACCACGCCGGGAAACAGCAGCGGCGACACCACGCCATCGGGGTCGCCGGCCGACGCCATCAGGCGGGCCACCGCCGTGGCGCTGCCAAACAGAGTATTTACAAACAGGCCCGGAGGGCTGCTAACCAGGATGGGACCGCGGTCGGCGAGTGCCGCGCGCACGGCCGCCACGGCCATTTGGGCCAGGTGGTCCAGCCGGCGCCGGCCGGCCGGGGGAAGCCACGGGTCCAGGGTGGATTGTGCGACGGTGCGGCGCCAGGTGCCCGGGACGACCTCTTCGGCATCGCCCAGTCGGGCGGTGCTGCGCAGCGCGCCGGAGACGGGGCCCATGCCGTCGGGGTGGACGGCGCCAAAGCCCGTGAGGGCGATGCGGGTCGTGGAACGCATGAAGACCGCTCCTTTCTCTAACCTCAGCTCATGTGTGGCCCTCTCAGTCAGGATCATGGGGTCTCTTCGCATCAATCGGCTCGGGGATCGAGGCCGCTTGGGCGGGGGGCGGCCTCCCACCGCTCACTCCGCCCGGAGGACGGTGAAGCGGGCGCGGGCCACCACTCGGCCTTCCGGTGGCGCGTGCTCGTCCACGGCTTCACACCGAATTTGGAACTGCGGCCCCACCTCGCCCTCCAGTGAGGCCATGGCGACGAGGCGGGCCGGCGGATGCACCGGCGCCAGAAAGCGAGCATGGCGCACGCGAACCAAGAGGGCTGGTGCGGTGCCGGGCTCGGGAAAGAGAAACCGCCCGGTCTGTGCCATGAACTCCAGCAGCAGGACGCCGGGGAAAATGGGGACGCCGGGAAAGTGCCCGGCCACGGCCCAGTGGCCGAGCGGGACATCAAGCTCCGCGGCCGCCAGCGGCGGCCCCATCCGGCGCACGCGATCCACCAGCAAGAGTGCCCCGCGGTGTGGCAGGTAGGCGTCCACGCGCACCGGCTCGGCCGCGTGCGCGGCAGCCGCCGTCCCTTTCCCTCTGGCGCTCACGCGGCCACCTGGTCAACGCGGAACCGCAGCAGGGCCACTACGAAGAACACCAGGCCGAACCCCATCAGGACGGCGAGGCTCGGCCAGACGTGGCCTAAGCCCTGCCCCTGCAGCAGAATGGCCTGGTAAGCCCGCATGGCCCAGCCTTGGGGCGTAGCCAGCGCCAGCGAGCGCATGATGGGCGGCATGTAGAAGCGCGGCACGTAGCACCCGCCCACGGCCGCCAGCAGGAACACCAGCAGGGTCGCCACGTTTTGGGCCTGGCTCTGGGTGCGCGCGTAAGACGTGACCAGCAAGCCCAGCCCGTTGGCCGCCACGCTGATGGCCACCGTCACGGCCAGCAGCGCGGCGGGGTTCGGCAGCGCCAGGCCAAACAGCCAGTGGCCAGCGGCAAACATCACCACCGCCTGGATGATGCCCATGGCAAACGTGGGGATGAGCTTGCCCGCCAAGATGGCGCGCGGGCTGGTCGAGGCGACGCGGATGCGGGCCATGGTGCCGCGCTCCCGCTCGCTGAAGAAGCTTTGCACGATGGTGGCGGCAATGAAGAAGAGAAACGCCACGGTAAAGCCCGGCACATACTGCTCCACCGCGCTGGGGTGAGGGGCTTGGCGGGTGACGCCCACGGCCAGATGCGACACGGCCGGCATGGGGGACAGCCCCGCTGCCAGGGTGCGGCCCGCAGACGTCCGGCCGATGCGGGCGATGAGCGCCGCAAGATCCGCGCGGCTCACGCCGGCGGAGATGGCGGAGGTCACCGCCCCGCGGAACAGGGACGCGGTGGCCGGCTCCGTGGGACTTTGCCAAATCATCACGTGCTGGCCGCGCACCACGATGGCGGCCAGGGCCGAACCGCTGGCCACGGCGCTCCGGGCCGACCCGGCGCCTTCGCGGGTCAGCACCACCCCCGGCAGGCGCTGCACCGCCTGAGTGACGGCAGGGTTCGGCTGCTCCAGCACCAGCGGCACCTTCATGGTGGCAGCGGGAGTGCCGCCGCCAAACACGCCGCCCAGGGCGGCCGTCAGCACGACGGCAAACATCAGGGGCAGGACAAACAGGTTCACAATGGTGCCGCGGTCGCGCAGGTAAATCCAAAAGTCTTTCATCGCGATGGGCCACATTTTGCTGATGCCTCCTTCTTCTGGCTCACGTTCTCCTCGAGCTGTATCTCGTCGGGCCCGCTGTCCCGGCTCGCTGTCCATCGCCAGCGGCACCGAAAATCTGGGACAGCCGGTGAGCGCATCAGTCGCGCAGCCGCCGCCCCGTGAGGGTGAGGAACACGGCTTCCAAGCTGGCAGGCACCAGATCCAGCGACGTGGGGCGGATGGCGAGCGCCGCCAAGTGATGGGTGACAAGCGTGAGCGTCTCCGGCACATCCCGCGCGCGAATCGCGAGCGTCCCACCGGT
The DNA here is from genome assembly GCA_021846505.1 of Bacillota bacterium. GTDB lineage: Bacteria > Bacillota > Sulfobacillia > Sulfobacillales > JAIMBI01 > JAJZWV01. Next base: position 3,163 of record JAJZWV010000005.1, on the reverse strand, counting down.
GAGCGTCACCTCCGCTCCGGCACCGGCGAGAGCCCGCTCCAGGCACGCGGCCTGCGGGGGATCCACGGCCACCTGGATCACGCTTTCGCCGTGCTGGCGCAGCAGCTCGGCAACCGTGCCTTCCGCCACCGCGCGGCCGCCGTCCACGATGGCCACCCGGTCGCACAGCGCCTGCGCTTCCTCCATGTAGTGCGTGGTGTACACGATGGTCACGCCGTCGTCGGCCAGCTGCTGGAGCGTCTGGAAAATCAGGTTGCGGGACTGCGGGTCGACACCGACGGTCGGCTCATCCAGGAGCAGGATCTGCGGCCGATGCAGCACCGCGCAGGCGATGTTGAGGCGCCGCTTCATCCCGCCGCTGAACGCCGCCACCGTGTCATGCTGGCGGTCGGCCAGCCCCACCGCGTCCAGCGCTCTGATGGCCGCCTGGTCCAGGGCGGTGCCCGCGAGCCCATACAGCCGGCCAAAGAAGTGGACGTTCTGGCGGGCGGACAGCTCCGGGTAGAGGGCGAGGTGCTGCGGCACCATCCCCAGCTGGCGGCGCACCGCAGCGCGTGGGCGGTGCCACGGCTCTCCCAGCACCGTGAGCTCGCCTTCGTCGGCGGACAGAAGCCCCGCCAGCAGATTGAAGGTGGTCGTCTTGCCGGCCCCGTTGGGGCCCAAGAGGCCAAACACCTCCCCGGAGTACAGCGTGAGGTCCAAGTGGCGCACCGCCCACCGGTCTCCATAGCGCTTGCCGAGGTTTTGGCCGGCGACCACCGGCGCGGAGCCGGCGGGGGCGGCTTGGCGGAGCCCTCCCGCGCCATCGGAGCCGGTGGCCAGCATCCGGGAATTCGTTGTCATTGCCATCCTGTCACCTTTCCTTTCGCGGCTTTGCCCTCTCGGCCAGTCACATGCCGCTTGGGGTCGGGGGCTTTGTGCCGCAGCCCGTCTCGCGTGTTGCCTGCCTATTGAGCGGGAGCCGAGCGTGGGCCAGCCGCCCGCCCGATCGCCTCTCAACGACCCTCAGTGTGGGCGGCGGGGCCCTGGTGGTCCCGGGTGAAAATACCAGGGCTTAGCCTAGGGTTTTCCCGAGGCTCCCCGTGTGCGGGACCTCTTACGGTGGGGTGGGCAGGGACAACTTCCCTTCCACTCAGGATCCGACCGTGGGATCGCGAGCGGCATCATCGGCCCTGGTCGCGGAGGCGCTCCGCCATGTGGGCCGCAGTACGCCCGCTCCGCGACGGCATTGTCCACACGAACGGCCGCCACGCTTGGCGGCAGCGAAGCCGAACAATCGAAGGAGGATGGCCACGATGGCAACCGTGCTGAAGACCGACGGCGCGCCCGGGCTCACGCTGGCAGATTTAGCGGAGCTGGTGGTGACGCATCTCGAACTGGATATGGACAGCCAGGCGCTGGGCCGCGAGACGCGGCTCATGGGCGAGGACGGCTTGGGGCTGGACTCGGTGGACTGCCTTGAGCTGGCCGTCGCCCTGCAGAAGCTGCACCGCATACGCATCACACAGAAGGATACCGGTGCCTTTCAGACGCTGGGCGCGCTCTATGACCTGTGCCTGGAGCGGCACGGCGAGCAGGCCGTATGAGCGGGCCGCGGAGCGGGGCGGCCCTGGTCACCGGCGGATCGCGGGGACTGGGGCGAACGCTGGTGGCGGCGCTGGGCGCCCGCTTCGACCCCGTGGTGTTCACCTATCGCACGCGCGAAGACGCGGCGGCGGCGGCGGCCGCCGCGGCCGCGCGCCGGTGCCCGCACACACGCTTCGTGCCCATGCGCTGGGACTTGGCAGCACCCCCCGAGGAGTGGGCCGCCCGCCTGGAGCAGGTTGCCCGCGGCGCGGGTCCGTTTGAAGTGCTGGTGAACAATGCGGGCATCAGCGCCGATGGCCTGCTGTTCCTGCAGACGCCGGACGAGTGGGATGCGGTCCAAGCCGTGAATGTGCGCGCGCCCCTGGCGCTCATGACGGCCCTGGGGCGCGACATGCTGTTCAGCCGGCGCGGCCACATCATTAATGTCGCGTCGGCGGCGGCCCTCAAAAGCGCTCGGGGACAAGCCCTGTACGCCGCCAGCAAGGCGGCGCTGGTGTCGCTGACCCGCTCGCTGGCGCGTGAGCTGGCAGGCACGGGCGTGCGCGCCAACGCGGTGGCGCCGGGATTCATCGAAACGGAGCTGGTGGCCGGCCTGCCGGCTGAGGTGCGGCGGCAGTACTTGGCGGACATCCCCCTCGGGCGTTTTGCGCATCCCCGCGAGGTGGCCGCGGTCGTCCGCTTCCTCGCCAGCCCGGCTGCCTCATACATCAACGGCACCACCATCGTCGTGGATGGGGGGCTCACGGCATGACCGCGGGGGCGAGGCCCAGGCGGCCCCTAGCCTCTGTCATCATGCCGACCTACAACAAGCGGGATCGGCTGCGTGCGGTGTTGGAGGCGTTTGCCCTGACTCCGCAGGGATTTCCCTTCGAAGTGGTGGTCACCGATGACGGGTCCACGGATGGAACAGGGGCCTGGCTCGCGTCGTGCCGGCTGCCGTTTCCCTTGCAGGTCGTGCGCGGCACGCACCGCGGGGCGGCGGCCGCGCGCAATCAGGCGGCGGCCCAAGCGCGCGGCTCGTGGCTCGTGTTCAGCGATGACGACATGGTCCCTCAGCGGGGATTCATCGCGGCTCATGTGCGGCGGCTTCAGGCGGATCCGGGCTGGCTGTATCGCGGGCGCCGCTGGGCCATCCCCGTGGATGAAGTGCCCGCGTGGCTGGCGGTGCCCGTCACCCCGGCGGCGCTGGATCGGCTGTGGCGGAAGGCGCGCATGACGGTCGGGGAAGCGCGCGCCCGCCGGGCGCTGGCACTGCCTGTGCACCACGCCTACCGATTTGTCCACACCTGCACATCGAACCTATCGGTCAGCGCCGGCGTCTTTAGAGCCCTCGGAGGATTCGACGAGCGCTTTGGCACCGGATGGGGGGGCGAGGATACCGACCTGGGCTACCGGGCCGAGCAGCGCGGCTGGCGGCTGGCCGATGCGCCGGACGCCGTGAACTGCCACCTAGGGATGGTGTGATAAACCCCGCACAGAGTGGTGTCGCACCGCGGGGGGCGGGATAATTGGATCAGCCTGGATCACGGAGGTGCCCCATGTTAGGCCGTCACACCCCACAGACCTCGTTCGCCGA
>JAJZWV010000039.1 GCA_021846505.1 Bacillota bacterium | reverse complement strand
CTCCTCCCGACCTTCGGCACGGCCCTCCTCCCGACCTTCGGCACGGCCCTCCTCCCGACCTTCGGCACGGCCCTCCTCCCGACCTTCGGCACGGCCCTCTTCCCGACCTTCGGCACGGCCCTCTTCCCGACCTTCCGCGCGACCCTCCTCCAGGCCGTCGGCGCGCATGGAAATGAGGTCGCGCTGCGCCTTTTCGCGTGCCTCGTACAAGGCGCGGAACTCCTGGTCGTAGCTTAAGGTCTCCAGGGTCGTCAGTGCCTGCTGAATCGCGGGCGATTCCATCGCGATCTCCTCCTTCTGGCCAGGCGGCCCATCCATCAGGAACTTCATCCACCGCACCAACTCTTCATCTTCGGGGCGAAACGATTCAGGCAACTTCTTCAGCTCCACGGTATGCAGCGCGAGGTGATCGCTCCAGACCATAGCCGGGTCATGGTCCGCGCGAAGACGAAACGTGTGGTGAAAGGGTCCGCCGGGCCACAGGCGAAAGCTCAGCACCCCTACCGAGATCGTGGGGGTGAGCTGGCGGTACGGCATGGCGGTCGTCAGCTGGTCGGCAAACAGCCGGGCCCAATAGTATAGGCTTCGCGCGGCCCAGTCGCCCTGATTCACCACTTGCATCTCAACGTTGGCAGATCGCCCGTCGGCCAGCGTGGCCCGCACGTCCAGCACCGCGGCTCTGTCAGTCGCCGTGCGCGGCTCAATGCGCGGGTTCATGACCGTGACGCCCGTGGCGGGCCGATCGCCGGATGACACCAACACTGCATTCAGCAAGTCAAGCAACACGGGCTCGTTCCCGGCTTGGCTCAACATGCGGTGAAACGCCAGATCCACCGTCGGCTTCAGCAGCTCCATGCCGCGCGCCTCCCGCTAGCGATTGCCCTAATTATACCACGGAGAGCGTCACCCCGATGCCGGTAATTGGCGAAGGTGCTGACCATGTGGAGAAAATTGACCACGCACACGCGGGGCGCAGCGAGCCCATAAACGCCAGCGCATGCCCGTCAGGTTGCGCCTTTATGCTTTATCTCTGCGGCCCATCAGGAATCGGGGGGCGCCACGCCCAAGAGACGGGTCAGGCCATCACGGCCGGCGGCGGACAGTCGGACCGTGCGCTGGCCTGGGTCGGGCATCATCCAGCCCAGCTGCAGCAGGTGGCGGGTGATGGCCGCGCCCAGCGCGCCCGCCAGGTGCGGCCGCTCTTCGGACCAATCGGGGCAGGCGAACGCCAGGCGGCGCCGACTCGGGGCGACGGGCGGCCAGGGCGCACTCCACGCGGCCAGCCTTGCGATGCCGACCGCCGTCAGGTCGAAGTTGCCGCCGCCGGCCCGTGCCAGCCACCCCTGCTCCAGGAGGGCATCCAGCAGCCACACGCCGGCCTTGCCCGCCAAGTGGTCGTAGCAGGTGCGGGCACGCCGCAGCGCCGCTCCTCGGCTGGATGCGGCCAGCGAGCGAATCGGCGCTGGCGGCGACAGGTGCCCCAGTGCTTCGAGCGCAGCGGCCACGCTGGGGCCGGCCAGCGCATAGTATCGCTGGCGCCCGTGGGCAGTCACCTCCACGAGATGCGCCTCGCCGAGGCGCCTAAGATGGCTGCTGGCGGTGGAGGCACTTACGGCGGCGGAGGCCGCCAGCTGGCCGGCAGAGCGCGGGCCGCCCATCGAAGCCAGCAGCATGGCGGCGCGGGTGGGGTCGCCCATGGCGGACGCGGCGCGGGCAATACTGGGGGTGGCGCGGTCCACCGCGCCCATGGCTCGCCCTGGGCGAGCTTCTTCGATGCTGTCCATATTTCGATGATGCCACAAACGACACGGCAGTAATCTCGTTCTGAGGTGATGAGCATGAGCGTCCCTGGCAGCCAGTCCCGTGCAGTGATAGAGCCGGAGCGCTGGGTGGAAATGCCGCAGGGCCGCGTGGCGCTGTTTCACCGGGCGGGCCGCGGCCTGCCGGTGGTGTACGTCCACGGGGCTACCTTCCCGACGGCGCTTTCAGTGGGGTGGGACTTCGGCCGCGCTGTAGACCCGGTACCGAGCAGCGAGAGGGGGAAAGAGGCCGGGTCCTGGATGCAAAACTTAGCCTCAGCGGGCTTGGACGCGTACAGCTTTGATTTCCTCGGCTATGGCGCGTCGTCGCGGTGGCCTGCCGCCAGCGAGCCTGTTGGCCGTGTGGGCGCCGCGGCGGCGCAGCTGGCGGCGGTGGTGGACGCGGTGCGAAACGAGGCCGGCGTGGCTCGGGTGGGACTCTTGGCGCACTCGTGGGGCACCTTGGTGGCTGGGCGCCTTGCGAGCCACTGGCCCGAGCGTGTGGCGCGGCTGGTGCTGTTTGGCCCCATCACCCGGCGCGAGAGGGCCGGCGCCCCCGGCGCGCTGCCACCCACCCGGGATATTTCGGCCCAGCAGCAGTGGGACCGGTTTCAGGCGGAGGTGCCGGCGGGCGAGGCCCCTGTCTTCAGCCGGGACGCCTTTGAGCCGTGGGCTGCGGCCTACCTGGCGGCGGACTCCGCCAGTGGCGATCGCGTGCCGCCCACCGTGCGGGTGCCCGCGGGCCCCTTCGCGGATATCGCCGACGCGCACGCGGGGCACTTTCCGTATGACCCGGCCGGGGTGCGGGCGCCGGTGCTCCTCATCCGGGGAGCCTGGGACACCCAGGCCACGCACCGTGATGTGGGCTGGCTGGCGGAGGCCTTGGCGGGTGCAGCCTCTGTGGACCAAGTCACGCTGTCCCGCGGCACGCATGTGATGCATCTGGAGTCCGGGCGCGGCCGGCTGTGGCGGCAGGCGTCAAGCTTCCTGGCGGCGGGATCGGAGAGAAGGTGATCAAGGCGATGAAGGCGATGAAGGCGATGAGTCAGAGCGAGCGGGCGAGCCAATTTAAGGTGCTGCACCAGGCGGGGCGGCCGCTGGTGCTGCCCAATGCCTGGGATGCCATGTCAGCCCGCGTGTTTGAGGCGGCGGGCTTTCCCGCGATCGGTACCACCAGTGCGGGCATGGCCTTTCAGGCGGGTTTCCCCGATGGCGAGCGCCTGCCGGCACCCGAGCTGCTGAGCGGATTGGCGCGCATCGTGCGCGCGATCGCGGTCCCGGTGACGGCGGACCTGGAAGCGGGGTACGCCGACGAACCGTCGGGGGTGGCGGACCTGGTGCGCCAGGCCGTGGCAGCGGGCATAGTGGGCATAAACCTGGAGGATTGGCGGGATGGGCAGCTGGTGCCCCTCGAGCGCCAGGTGGCGCGCCTGGCCGCCTGCCGCGCCGCCGCCGACGGCGCGGGGGTTCCCCTGTTCCTGAACGCCCGCACCGACGTGTACTGGCACGAAGTGGGGCCGTCGGCCACGCGCCTGGATCACGCTGTGCGCCGCGGCGCGGCCTATCTGGCGGCCGGCGCCGACGGCGTGTTTGTGCCCGGCACTGAGGACGAATTCACCGTCCGCGCGCTGGCCTTAGGGCTAGCGGGGCCGCTCAATGTGCTGGCGGGGCCCCAGTCGGACGCCTCGCGGCTGGCGGCGCTGGGGGTGGCGCGTATCAGCACGGGCTCGGGCCCGGTGCGGGCGGTGATGGGACTCCTCGCGCACCTGGCACTTGAGTGGAAAACGCGCGGCACCTTTGGTGGCATGGGCGAGGGCGCCATCCCGTACGGCGAGGCCAACCGGTTATTTGACACCGGCGGCTATCCGCCCCGCCCGCCCGCTTGCACTCTCGGGGCGGGGCGCACCCACAGTGAGAGTGGATGCTCGCCGGAAGGCGGGGTGGCATTCGTGCGGCGGATTGGTTCCCGCGCTTCGGGTCGCCACGGTGCGAATCGGCCGATCCCGACAGACGTGTTGGCTCGCCGCACTGTCACAGCCCGGCCCGTCGCCACGAGAGTGGGATCTTGCCCAAACGGCGCGCGATGCGGATCGAGGGCGGGGATCAGGGGCCTCGACATCCCCGGGGAGCCTCCTCCACCGTGTACCCGGTCAGAAAGCTGTCTGCGGCCTGCCCCGCCGGCACGCTGTAGACGAATGGCACCGGCTGCCCCAGCTTCCCTGTTTCAATGGGCCGCGCGCCGGGGTCCACGCAGCTCACGACCCGGTCCGGGATCCGCTCATCGGCCGCGGCGCCCCGACTTTGGGCGATGACGGTGGCCAACGGATCCCGGGCCGACGTCAGGCGTTGCGGCGTCTGGCGGAGCACCGCGGAGACTGCCTCGCCCGCCCGGCGCCACAGCTGTTTCCTGCGGGCCAGGGTCCGGGCATTTTTGAGCCCGTGCAGGGTCCCGGGGCAGCGGACCGGGCACCAGGAATGCCGCCGGCGCCGGGCGGGGCATCCGTGTGAGCCGGCGGATGCCATCGGCCAGGAGCCCGGAGTCCGTCGGACGGTGGATGGTGGCATCCGTCACCGTCGAGTTGATCCGGCAACGCCGACCCTGGAGCACCTTCTCGCCCTGGAGGCGGTGCGTGACGGCCGCATTCGCGGCCGCGATCCCCGCCGGCCCGCGGCGGTGCGACCACAGGGCCAGTGGTGGGATGCGGCACCAGGTTGGTCACCCCCAGCTGGCAAGACCGCTGCCGGGGAAAGCTATCCGCGACCTCCTCCACGAGCACCCGGTCGGACAGCTGATAGCCGTGCTGCACATAGAACAGCCGGAGGTCTTGGGCCACGCGGAGGGACGGGCGGCCCCGGGTGGAATCCAGCGCGGCCGCTAAGGCGGCCAGCATCGCGGAGTCGTCTATAGCACGATCTAGCTATCACTGGCGGGGCCGTGCGGCCGCTGCCAGGGAAACTCGAGTCTGGCCCTGTTGGAGAAGCGCCGACTCGTCAGCCCTCAATGGCGTAGGGAAGTCGGCGCAGCATCTGCAGCAGGGTCTTGATGCCCAGCTGGACTTCAGGGTTTTGTACCTCGCGCAAGAGGGCAACGACCGTTAGGCGGCGGCGATCCTCGCGGGCGTGCGCCAGACTGTCGGGAGCCGCCTCGGCAAGGCGCACGGCCGCTTCCAGCATGCCGGCCGAATCCATTTGGCTCAGCGACCCCACTACGGGCACCAGAAAGTCTATGACGCGCTCTGCCAGCGCGGGGCTGACGGAGTCTTGCAGCGCCTTGACGAGGGCAACGGTGTTTTCCACCAATACCCATGTTCCATTCGCTTGCCAGGCCAACATTTGGCGAAGCAGCTGGGTCAGCTCCTGGGCCTGGTCGGCGACGCTCTCCACCAAACCCAGTCCAGCGGGCGAGGCGAGGCGGCTGCCGATGACGCCGAATTCCGTGAGCAGCGCCGTCACACGCTCCACCAGCGCGGGCGTCACGCTGTCGGCGACGGCGGACGCCACGCTCGATAATTCGGCGGTTAGCGCTGACGCCGCTGCCTCGAGCGGTGCTGCAGCGGTCGCTGGCGTGAGGGCGGGGACGGGGTTCGCCTCCATGGGGGCTGTGCCCGCCGACTCCTGCCCACTTGCCCATGCCGTCAGGACAGTGACGATGGACGCCACCTGCTGGGCCATGGGCGGCGGTACTTGCGCCCTCACCGCGCTGAGGGCTTGCGCCCACTCCCGCAAAACCTCCTGCGGCACCTGCACTGTTGCCACGCGTGCCCTTCTCTCTACAAAATGCCTGCCGCCGACAGCCAGTACATGTGGTTAAACGCTAACTTGTATAGGTGAAGCAACGAGCCAGAAACGACGGGCTGGGGCGGGCGCTGGTAGTCGAACGTGATGTAGGTGGCCTTCCTGAGACTGGTTTCGATAAAGCAGAACACCTTCCCATCGTAGCGCAGCGATCCGTGTCCGCCACGGAGGCGCTGGACGATGTTGCCCGCCACCACGTCGGCTTGGAAATGGGCGGTGGAGCCAGCTTTGCTGATGGGAAGGTTCGTGGCGTCGCCCAGCACGTAAACATCGTCGGTTCCCTGCATGAGCAGCGAATGGCGGTCGGTGGGCACCCAATTGCCGCTGTCACCCAGACCCGAGCGTGCAATCACCTCTTGTCCCACATGCGGAGGAACCGCGACCAGAAGGTCATAGGACAGCGTTTCACCTTCGAGGCTGGTGACGGTACCGGCGACGGGGTCGACGAGCTCGGGATTAAAGAAGATGTGCGAGTCAATGCCGCGGGCCTCAAACACCGGCTTGACCCAATCCGACACGCCTTCAAGTGAATGGGGGCGGCCGATCGGATAGGTGTACACGATCTGGCTGGACGGCCCCAATCCTCGTGCGGCCAGCCAATCATGTAACATCAGCGTGAATTCCAAGGGAGCGACCGGACACTTGTGGGGAACGCCGACCACGAGGACCACTCGTCCTCCGGTGAAGGATTGGAGAGCCTCACGCAGCTTAAGCGCCCCTTCCTCCGTGTAGAAGTGATGGCCCCCTTCAGCCAATCCCTCGATTTCCTCGGGAGCGGGACGGCTGCCCGTCGCAATCACCAAGAAGTCGTATGGAAGTTGCACGCCGTCTGACATGACCACCGCGTGTTCTCTGGGGTCCACGCGGTCCGCTTCCCCCTGGACAAGCCGAATCCGGCGGTCCAAGACCTGACGCTCGGGACGCTTGGCGTCCGACGGGGCCGTTAGATCAAACGCCACATACAGGAAGGAGGGTTGGTAAACATGCTGCTCCGTGTTGGAAACCACCGTGATCTCAACCGCGCCGGCATCAATATCCTGGCGGAGTTGACGCACCATCTGGTTGGCGACGATGGTGCCCCCGGTTCCGCCACCTAGAATGACCACTCGCTTCATTCGTGCGTCTCCTCTGCTCAGCGTTTGCGCTAAACCGGTTTGGACGGCCGCTACCGGGCTTTTCGCACCTGGATCTTGTAGATGCCGTCCTCCTCCGTGCTGCTCACCAACTCATGGCCAGCCCGAGCGGCCCACTCCGGGATGTCTTTGGCTGACCCACGATCCGACGACCATATTTCCAGCGTCGTGCCGATGGCCTCCCGGCGGATGCCTTTGATCAGCTCCATCAAGGGGCCGGGGCAATAAGAACCCCGCGCATCCACGATTTTTGCCGTGTCCATCCGCAGCTCCCTTCGCTTGTGGATGCCCGCTTGCCTGCCGGCCGTCACTGCGCCCGGCAGGCTGCGTGCACTGTCCGGTACTACAGGGCGATGGTGGTCCCGGTGGATGCCTTGCCGAGAAACCCGGCGACGCCCATCATGTCGTCAAAGGTCGGCACCAAATCCTCCAGCGTCCACCCGTAGAGGTCCGCCACCAGACTGCAGGCGTATACGGTGACCGTTCCAAAGCTTTTGGCTTGGTCCAGAAGACCCAGGTAGTCGTCCCCGCCTGAATCCTTCAACTTGTGGCCAACCTGACCCATGCCGACGGTCGCCCGAATCGCTGGATCGCCGTGAAACGCAGGCAACGCCTCCATCGACACGAACACATTCACTGGCATGTCCAAGCTGGAGGCCACCACCGCCAACATTGCGGCCGCGTGAATCTTAGCGTAGTCGCCTGACAGCAGGATGAGATTCATCGTGTATGTCCTCCCCTTGTCCTAGCGTCTGGAACTGCACAATGGACCACCTTTTGTTCGTCTTTCGTCCGCGAACAATCCCCCAGTCAACGCACGGTGTCAGACATCACCGACTCGGTGAACTCCCACTTAAGAGTATGAACAGGTTTCCTATTCAACAAGGCTCAGGGAGCGCTATCTTCGGCACCACACGGTCACCGTGAACGCGGCATTAGCCGCCAGCGAGACGATGGCGCGACCCTGGTGCGATGACCCAAACGGCGTAGGGGCAGCTCACCAGAATGCCCCAAAAGTCTGCCCAACTGCCCGTCGCGGCAAAAACAGGGGTGGGCTACGCTCATGTGTGTAGAGAAACTTGCCTGCGCCCGCTGGCTGACTGGTCGCACGACCACCGCCACGTATGCGGTGGAGATGAGGCATCGACGGTTATCGGCTGCATGCAGCGTCCATGGCAGGGCAGCACGTGGTTCTCGATCTGTTCGCTGCCGATTTGGAGGAGGGGGAGCATCAATGCCATCCTCAGTGCGGGCCGCATCGGCGACCGCAAGCCCTACGCGGTACTGGCCGCCGTGGGCGCAGTCCGTCACCACACTGGTCGTGTTCTCGGCGTTTGTCCTGTATTCCTTCGGGGTGGTGGTGTTCGAACGGACAGGCCAATACCATAACTACCTCTCGCCATTTTTCTCCCCTCCGCTGGGGCAGTGGCTCGGCATTCCCTTCGCGCCGGCCGTGCTGGTGGCGTGGATTCCGCTGCTGTTCAGGGGGACCTGCTACTACTATCGGAGGGAATACTATCATGCATTCGCCGCCGACCCCTTTACGTGCGGCGCACCCGAGCGGCCGGAACGGGCATACACGGGAGAGCGGGCATGGCCCTGGGTGGTGAGCAACTGGCATCGCTACTGGTGGTACTTGGCCGCCATCGTGTTGCTCTTTCTGTGGAAAGACACGGTGTCGGCCTTCATCTTTCAGGGCCAGTTCGGTGTAGGGGTCGGGTCCGTCATTATGCTCGGGAACGTCGTCCTGCTGACCGCCTACACGTTGTCGTGCCACGCGTTTCGACACCTCATCGGTGGGAGCCGCGACTGCTTCGCCTGCCCGCGCGGCATCGAGGCTGTGCGCCCTCCGGTCCGATTCCGATGGTGGCAGCGCATCTCCCGGTGGAATCGCCATCATGGCCGTTGGGCGTGGGCGTCGATGATGAGTGTGTGGGCCACCGACGTCTATATTCGCCTCCTGCTGGCCCACATCATTCCCGATGTGAGGCTGCTCAAATGACTGCCGCCGGCGGGCAGGCGTGGGAGACCCTGCGGCACGACGTGCTGGTGATCGGGGCTGGCGGCGCGGGCCTGCGGGCAGCCGTGGCCGTCTCGGAGGTTGGGCTGTCCGTGGGCGTGGTGAGCAAGAGCCTGCTGGGCAAAGCGCACACCGTCATGGCGGAGGGCGGCGTGGCTGCGGCGCTGGGGCATCTCGACGCCGAAGACAGCCCGGACGTTCACTTTCGCGACACCATGAAGAGCGGGCACTTCGTCAACAGCGCGCGCATGGCGGAGCTGCTGACGGCGGAGGCGCCCGAGCGCGTGTGGGAATTGGAGAGGTGGGGGGCCGTGTTTGACCGCACGCCCGCGGGCCAGATCCTTCAACGGGCGTTTGGCGCCCATTCCTACCGCCGTCTGTGCCATGTCGGCGACCACACGGGCAAAGAGCTGCTGCGCACGCTCCAAAATCGGGTGACCCAGTTGGGCGTAGCGTTTTACCCTGAGGTGATTGTCACCCGGCTGTTCCGTGACGACAGCGGGATGGCGGGGGCGCTCGCTTACCGGCGGGTCGATGGGCGGTTTGTCTTGCTTCGCGCCCCGGCCATTGTACTGGCAACCGGGGGGTGGGGGCGCGTTTACGCCGTGACATCCAATTCGTGGGAGAGCACCGGCGATGGCACCGCCCTGGCGTTTGCCGCCGGGGCCGATTTGATGGATATGGAGATGGTCCAATTCCATCCCACCGGCATGGTGTGGCCGCCGGGTGTTCGCGGTCTCTTGGTCACCGAAGGCGTGCGGGGCGAAGGCGGGATTTTGCTCAACGCCCAAGGGCGGCGGTTTATGGCGGATTATGACCCCAAGCGAATGGAATTGTCGTCCCGGGATGTTGTCGCGCGCGCCATCTACCAGGAAGTGCAGGCCGGGCGCGGGACGCCGCACGGCGGGGCGCGTCTCGACATTACCGCCCGCGGCGCGGCGTTCATCAGCCGCAAGCTGCCCAGCATGCGCGCCCAGTTTCTCGCCTTGGCCGATGTGGACATCACGCGTGAAGCCATGGAGGTGGCTCCAACCTGCCACTACATGATGGGGGGCGTGCGGGTCGACCCGGACACCTGCGCCACGCGGGTGCCCGGTTTGTTTGCCGCCGGTGAAGTGGCGGCCGGCCTGCATGGGGCCAATCGGCTGGGTGGCAATTCCCTGGCGGATCTGCTTGTGTTTGGCAAGCGGGCGGGCGACGCGGCGGCGCGATTTGCCGCGGCGTCTGTCCATCTGCCGGTGGTGGCGGCCAGCGAGATTGAAGAGGAAGTCGCGCGCGTGCTCGCGCCCCTGCGGCAGCCGCTGGGCCCAAGTCCCTATGGGCTGCACAGTGCGCTCCAGGAGGTGATGACGCGGTGCGGCGGCATTGTCCGGAGTGGACCCGGCCTGCAGAACGGGCTGCAGCAGGTGTTGGAGATGCAGGAGCGGGCGGCACGGCTCGCCGCGCCAGGCGGGACGCTGTACAACCCCGGGTGGAACTTGGCACTGGAGCTGGATGCCATGCTGCTGTTGGGGGAGGCCATCCTGCGGAGCGCGCTGGAGCGAACAGAAAGCCGCGGGGCGCACTACCGGACGGACTTTCCCGAGGAAGATGCGGCCTGGGGAAAGCAGAACGTAGTGATCACGCGGGATCGCGGGGGAAGCCCCAGCCTCCGCACCGTGCCGGTGGCTGCCGTGACGCCCCAGCAGCAGCGCGTGTTGGCCCCGCTCACTCAAGATGTGACAGGGAGGGCACCATCATGATGGAGCGGAGTGCCGTTCCGGGGAAGGAACGGGTTCTCTATGTTTATCGCGGCGATGACTATCAGGGTGAAGAGGTGGCCTATCGCGTGCCGGTGGTGCCCGGAATGGTGGTGCTTGATGCCTTGCACTTCATTCAGGCGCACGAAGCTCCCGACCTGGCCGTGCGCTGGAACTGCAAAGCGGCCCACTGCGGGTCGTGCTCGGGCGAGATCAATGGGGAACCGCGCTTGTTCTGCAAAACGCGCCTCGATGCATATGGGTCCCTGGACATTCATGTGCATCCGCTCCGCACTTTTCCTATCATTCGTGACCTCGTGTCCGATGTGTCCTGGAATTATGAGCGAGCGGAAGAGCTCGTGCCCGGCTTTCGTCCGGCGGAACCCCCTCCGTTTCACTTGCAGCAGTGGGAGGTGGACCGCGTTGAAGAATTCCATCGGTGTATTGAGTGCTTCTTGTGCCAAGATGTCTGTCACGTCTTGCGCGAACACGGCCTGTTTGGGCAGTATTGGGGTCCCCAGCTGATGGTGCGGATCGCCGAGCTGGAAATGCATCCGATGGACACCGCGTCGCGCACCGACTTGCTTCATAGCGCGGCCGGCGTGGGACTTTGCAACGTGACGCACTGCTGCACGGACGTCTGTCCCGAGGGCATTGAGATCACCCATGATGCCATTATCCCGCTGAAGGAACGAGTCGCGGACCAGCATTACGATCCGATTGCCGCCTGGCTCCGCCGGCTGAGGCGGCCCCAGCCGACGTCCCCGTAGCGGTCGGGTCATCGCTAAGAGAGCCACGCCGCCGAGCGGGGCCAGCGGCAGCGGGCCCGACCGGGTCTAGACCCATCCCACGGCCAGTTGAAGGAGGCTCGGAGGATGAACACGGCCGACCGGGCCCGCCGGTCCGTCTTTGATGGAATCGCGGCCGCCTATGACTGGGAGAGCGCGGGCCTTTCGGTGGGTGGGATCCGAGCATGGCACCATGCGGCAATCGCGGTGCTGCACATCGCGCCAGGCGACAACGTGCTGGACGTCGGATGCGGGACGGGGGTTGTCTTGCGCGAGTGCGCGGAGCGTATGGATGGTCGAGGAACCTTCGTCGGGCTGGACGCTTCCTCCGCGATGCTGGAGGTGGCCCAACAGCACAGCCGCACTGCGTCTCATGCCGCGATTCACTGGATGAAAGGCGACGGACAGGCCTTGCCGTTTGCGGATGCCTCCTTTGACTGGGTGACCGCTCAGTTCTCGCTGCGCAACATGGAGGATTGGCGCCGCGGGCTTCGCGAGATGATTCGGGTGCTGAAGCCCGGCGGAAGTTTGGTGCTGCTGGATCTCGTGCACCCCCGGTCGCTTTTCGGGCGACTCAGCCGCTTCTATGTCCGACTGGTGACGCGACTGCCGGGACTGGGCGCTTACCGCCAAATCTACTTGTCGCTGAGCGGCTTTGCGACCGACCAGCAGTTGCTCACGGCCATGGAGGCGAACCTTGCGGTGCATGCGGTGCGGCGCTGGGCGGGAGGATTAGTGCTCCTCGCCGTCGCGGTCAAAAAGGGTCAGATCACCGCCCCCCGTGCCTGAAAGACAGGTTTATCCCGCCGGTATGACCGCCATTCATGCGTCGATAGTGGACCCAGGAATTTAGACAGGGCCGGAAGTCCCTGTCGTGGTACCCTGTCAATAGATGACACCAAATGACACTAGATCAGGAAATGTTATGTCCCGGCCTTGAAGGTCCAGGTTGTGCTCGAGAGCTCCAAGAAGCCCGCCCGGTGACCGAGCGGGCGCGCATCAGATTGCGCTGCGGCTACTCCATCGGTGGCGGCGGGAGGTGGCCGACCGGCTCCCCGCCCTGTTTGCGGAGCCGGCGGACCTCTTGTCGGTCAGCCGGGCGAGCTTGTACTGCCGCCTGTGCCCCCGCAGCCGGCCACCGTCGCGCTGTGCCACCGGATCGATGGCGGAAGCCGGTGGATGTCGCGGTGCAGGGGAGGTCCCCGACCGGACCCGCCGGGTGAAACATGACCAGCAGTTGACATCGCTCTCCAGCCGGCAGTTGTTCCGGAGCACGGAGCCCAAAAGCGCCAACTCTTGAATCTCGTGCGGATGCGCCATCGGAGAGGATGGCCGCCACCATTTCTGGCGGCCTAGCGCCGGTCAGACCCTATGGCTAGCGGCGGTCGGATGCCAGCACCTTTCGCAGGTCGGCCTCAATGGTGGTTTCGCCCTGGGCCTCAGCGGCGCGGTAAGCTTTGACCACTTCTTGGGGGTCCCCGTAGCGCTGCACCTCGCCATGTTCAATCCACAGCGCGTGATCCATCAAGTTGGCGATGGTGTTGAGCGCGTGCGACACCAGGAGGATGCTCACGCCTTCCTGCTTGATGGACAGGATCTTCTCCATGCACTTCTTCTGGAAGCCCTCGTCGCCGACCGCCAGCACCTCGTCCACGATGAGAATCTCGGGCCGGACGGAGGTGGCCACGGCAAACCCCAGCCGTGCGTTCATCCCCGATGAGTAGTACTTGACGGGCGTGTCGATAAAGTCCTCCAGTTCCGAGAACTCGACAATCTCAGGAATCTTGCCCGCGATCTCTCGCCGCGTCAGCCCCAAGATGGAGGCGTTGAGGTAAATGTTTTCCCGCCCCGTGAAGTCGGGGTGGAACCCCGCCCCCAGCTCGATGAGGGCCGACACCTTGCCGCGCATCGCCAGCGACCCCTGGGTCGGGTACATGGTGCGAGTCAAAATTTTTAGGAGGGTGCTTTTGCCTGCGCCATTGTGTCCAATGATGCCGAGGCTCTCCCCGAACTTCAGCTCGAACGACACGTCGCGGAGCGCCCAGAACGGCTCCGTGGTGGCGCGCTGGCCGCGGCGGAAGGGAATCATGCGGTACAGCAGCTGGCCCACGCTGTCGGCCCGATCTTTCTTGAGCTGAAAGCGCTTGGAGACGTGCTCGCAGGTGACCGCGGTGTCCATCACATCACCTCCGCGAACAGCGGCTCAATGCGCTTGAACAATCGCAAGCCGGCGGCGTAAACCAAAAAGGTCCACAGCACCGCAAACCAAAGATACAGGGGATGTGTCACCTGGCCGGTGAACAGCAGATCCTTCTCGGCCGAAATCATCGCGCCGATGGGGTTGATGTAAAACACCAGGCGAAGCTCGGCCGGAGCGCTGGACGGGTGAAACATGACGGGGGACATGTACATCCACACCATCAGCAAGAGGCCAATCAGCTGGCTCATGTCCCTGTACAGCACGTTCAGGGCCGAGGTGATAAACGCGATGCCCATGGTGAACACGACTTGCAGCAGCAGGATGGGGGCAATCAGGATGAAGCCCGCCCAGTGGAGCGGCACCCGGTAGAGGGCGAAAAACACCAGGAGAATCACCAGGCCAAACGCAAAGTCAATCAGGCGGGCCAGCACCGCGGCCGTGGGCAGCACCACCCGCGGAAAATACAGCTTGGCCAGCAGCTGGGCATTGCCGGTGACGCTTGAGGTGGCCGAGTACACCCCGTTGTTGAAGAAGTTCCAAAAGGTGAGCCCGGACAGCAGAAACACCACGTACGGGATGGGCTTGGACGTGGCATGAAAGATGTCCTGAAACACAAACGAGAAAATCAGGGCGGTGACCAGCGGGTTGATCAGCGTCCAGTACAAGCCCAGCAGCGAATGCTTGTAGCGTGTCTCCACGTCGCGCACCGCAAGGTTCCGAATAAGCTCCACCCAGCGGAGGAGGTCGTGCGGCAGGACCCGCTCCAGCACCGTCAGCCGCTCCCCCACCTGCGCGACAGCCATGTCAGAGCCCCCTCTCTTGGTGCGGGAGATAAAACACCCACATCCCATCAAACGAGTATTTTATTTTGGCGTCGCGCTTCAAGCGAGCCAGCGCCGGCGGCAGCGCGCCCGCCGGGATGGGCGCGGTGTACGTGGTGTCCACGACCACGTAGCTGTGCGCGGGCCACAGCCGCGCCCCGACAAGCGGCAGCAGGTGGGCCCGGGCTCCCAGATGCGCCGCCGCGTATGGCACGGTCACGACCGTGGCATGAGCCGGCACCACCGCCATGGCGGTGGTGACCGCTGTCAGCTGGCCCAGCGGCGGCCCGTCGTGGCGCAGCCCCGCCTCGTGGCCCAGAAAGATGACAAACATCAGCACGTAGACGGCCAGCGACAGCCGCCGCCAGCGCCAAAACCGCCCATCGGCCAAGGTGGCCGCCAAAGCCAGCAGCAGAAAGGGGGCGGCCAACGCGCTGGCGCTGGCAAACGGCGACGTGGCGGCGGGGGTGCCGATGCCGATGTTCACGGCCATGATCCAAAGAGCGGGCAGCAGCCACAGCGTCCCGGCCGACACGCCAAACACGAGCACCGGCACCAGGAGATAGCCCACATACAGGGCCACGTGGCTGGTGGCTGCCGGGGCCGCGAGGTGGGCCGGCAGGCCAAGGAGGACGGCCAGGCGGGCGCCGGTGGCGGACAGGGCCGCTAGGGTGGCGGCCGCGGACCAGGCGGCGGCGGCCAGAGCCGCTGCGGGCCGCTGGCGGGCGGCCAGCACCAGTGCCAGCACCAGGGCGGCCGGCAGCAGGGAAAATCCACACAGCAGCGCCACGGTGAGCGCGACGAGGCCGGCGGCGACCCGGCCGCGGTCCAACAGAGTTGCCGCGGCCATCAAGGCCGGCACGGCCAGCACCAGCGGATGAAAATCTTGTCCCACCATGCCCCACAGCAGCGAGGACAGCAGGTAAGCCCATCCCATCACCCGGCGCCGAGGCCAAGGAGTGTCCTGTGCGGCCAGCCAGTCATCCAGATAGACAAACCCAATGCCCACCGCGGCGGCTTGCACCACCAGCACCAGTCCCAGCCCGCCCCCCGCCATGAGGTAGCTGAGCGGGAGCAAAATTAAGGGGCCGTGCACGCCCAAGATCGGCTGATGGGACGCCCACGACGACACGGCGGCCGGCCCCTGGTGGGCCAGGGCGTAAAGCGCCTGAACGTAGTATGGCAAGCTCGCGCCACTGCGAAACAACTCGTAGCGCACCAGGGAGACGAGCCCGGTCAGGGCAGCCACGGCCACCGCAATCACCACGCGCCAGCCGGCCGACCCCCGATATTCCTCGGCGGGCATGCGCTGCCTCCCCCTCGCTTGGACTCACGGGCTCCCAGACCGCGGGCCGATGGCGGCCGCGCAGGCGTACTGTCGCGCGCGGACGCGGTTAGGTGAATCCCGTCGATGCGTGCCGATTGTAGCACGCACCCGCGTGTGCCTCCACGGATATCGTCAGGCACCGCGCCATCCGCCGCCACCCTGTCCCGCCGCGCGGCGATACACCGCCCAGGTGGCCCGCACCGTGTCGGCCCACCGATACTGCTCGGCCACGCGGCGGCCGCGCATGCCCCAATCTGCCGCCAGCGCGGGGTCCGCGACCAACTGTGTCAGCGCCGCGCGCCAGGCGCTCGCATCGTGAGGGTCCAGCGCCCAGGCGCCGGGCGCCGTCACCTCGTCGGCGGCGGTGCCGGCCGCGACCAGCGTGGGTATGCCGGCGGCCATCGCCTCCAGCGCGGGCAATCCAAAGCCCTCGTAGAGCGATGGGTACAAAAACGCGGTGCTCCCCGCCAACAGGCCGGCGCGCACGCCTTCGCTCACAAACCCCGCGACCACCACTTGGGGTGTGCGAGTGGCCGCCAGCGCGGCCTGCCGGAGCGCCGGCGGCTCGAAGCCCACCAGCGCGAGCGCTGCGGGCGCGGGGGTGGAAAACACCTGCCACAGCAGCGCGGCATTCTTGCGCGCGTCCAGTGCCCCCAGCGCAAATGCATACGGGGTCGTGACGCCCAGCCGCAGAGGTGCGAGCGCGTCGGGCGCCTCGCCGGGGGGGCTGGGTGCCAGCGGAATGACGGTGATCCGCCGATCATCCAGCCCCAGCGTGGCCACCATGTCTCGGCGTGCATGCTGAGACACCGTGATCACCTCCGCAGCCTGGCGAGCCGACGCCGCCATGGCGCGCATGCGATACAGGCGCGAGAGGCGGTGCCGTGGCGTCAGGCGGTCGGCGAAGTCCCGGCCCCGGTGCCACTCGATGACGTCGTGCAGCGTCAGCACCAGCGGCGGCCCTGAGAGCGGCGGGCCGATGTTGGCCGTTCCATGGATTAAGTCGCAGCCGCACTCTCTCACGGCGCGGGGCCACGCCCACTGCTCCCAGCGCGCGAACGGCTCCACCGACAGCGTCCGAAAGCTCAGGCGCGGCCCCGCCAAAGCGCGCATCACGCCCGCATCGGCGCGGCCGTCAGTGAACGCCACGCAGGTAAATCCGTCCGGCGGCGCCGCGTGCCACGCGGCCAGCAGCTGGTGCACGTACACCCCAATGCCCCGCCGATGCGCCAGCACGCCGTAGCGCGCGTCCAGCCCCACCGTGATCATGTCAGCGGCGGCTCGCCTGCTGGTACACCAGGACGGTTTCCCGGGCGGTCCGGTTCCACGACAGCGATCGCGCGTAGGCCATGTGCTCGGCGGCCTCGCGCTGAAGCGCGGGGGGATCTGACAGCACGCGGTCGAGGGCGGCGGCGATGCTGTCCACCTCCAGCGGGTTTACGTACTGCGCGTGGCCTCCGCTGACGTCTTGCATGGCCGTGCCCGCTGACGTGATGACGGGGGTGCCCAGCGCCATCGCCTCCAGCACCGGCAGGCCAAACCCCTCATACAGGGAAACGTAGCAGAGCGCCGCAGCGCCCTGCAGCACCAGCGGCACGTCGGCGGCGGGCAGATAGTCCGCCACGCGGACGCCCGGCGTCCGGTCCACCACCTGGTCCAGGGCGGCGGTGTTGAAGCCCGGCGCCCCGACCAGCAGCAGCATGGCCGACGGATGGCGGCGGCGCGCCACGTTGAACGCGGTCACCAGTCGCACCAGGTTTTTTCGGGGCTCGCGGGTGCCGACAAACACCAAGTAGGGGTCGGTGAGGCCCAGCCGGCGGCGCAGCTGGGCCACGGCCTCCGGCGGCTGGCGATGAAAGCGCGCGGCATCCACCCCGAGTCCCACGGCCACAATCCGGCGCGCGTCGGCGGCGGACAAGCTGAAGTAGGTGACCAGTTCCTGGCGCACTCGCTGAGACACCGTGATGACTCGGTCGGCGTGCCGCACCGCCCATGGCAGCATCCGCTCCAGGTAGCGCTGGTTGGCGGCATTGGCCCACTGGGGCACCGTGAGGGCCGCCAGGTCGTGAATGGTGACCACCGTAGGGCACGGCGCCCAGCGAGGTAGGGTGAAGCTGGGCGAGTGGTACAGATGCAGGCGCTGGCGCCACAAGCCAGCCACCAGCGCCGTCTGCTGCCAAGGCAGGCCGGGCCAGCGCCGGGCGGTGTGCAGGGTGGCGGGCTCAGCGGCCCACCCCTCGGGCGCGGTGGCGGCGCCGCTCGCTGGCGGAGCGTCCCCGCGGCCATCCGTGTAAAGATGGAGATTGACCAGCGGTGCCACATGCCGCGCCAGCTCGCGCGCGTAGTAGCCGACGCCGGTGGGATGGGGCTCCGACATCAGGAGGCGCGCGTCTAGGCCGACGGCTAGCTGTGCGGGGCCCATTTACGCGCCGCGGCCAGGGCGCCGCGGCCCGCTGCCCAGTGCCGTGCGCACCATCAGAGCTAAGTCGTGCAGGAGGCTGTGCCGCTTGGCGTAGTAAAGGTCAAAGGCGGCTTTATGCTCGGGCGGCGTGTAGTAGTCGCCCATCACCTGGGCGGGGCCGGTCAGTCCCGCCGGAAGCTCGTGGCGCAAATCATAGTAGCCAATCTCGGTCCGAAATTGATTCACAAACGCCGGCCGCTCGGGTCGTGGGCCCACCAGCGACATTTCGCCGCGGACAATATTGTAAAGTTGCGGGAGCTCGTCCAAGTGGCTCGCACGCAGCAGCCGGCCCAGCCGCGTAACGCGGGGGTCGTCCAGCCCGGCCAATACGGGCCCCGACCCCGATTCGGCGTCACCCCGCATGGTTCGAAACTTGACCAGGCGGAAAACCCGGCCGCCGACGGTGACCCGCTCCTGCCAATACAGGACCGGCCCCGGTGAAGTGGCGCGCACGGCCAGGGCAATCACGCCCATGAGGGGAGACAGCACGATGAGCCCCAGGCCCGCCAGCACGATGTCGGCCAGGCGCTTCACCACCAGGGAGCCGCGCGACAGCCGGACGGAGGGCAGCTCCAAAAACGGGGTGCCCGCCAGCGCCGTCAGCTCGGCGCCCGCCGCGAGCAAATCGTATTGGTTGGGAGTCCACAGACATGGCACATCGCGCGTGAGGCAGGCGATAAAATATTTTTCTTTGAGATCTTGCGGCACGTCGCTGCTCAGCAGCACCAGCCCATAGGCCGCCAAATCGCCCGGCGGCGTGTTGAAGGCGCGGTGCTCCACCGCGATGCGGGGCAGATACTGCCCGGCGCGGCGCGTCATCATGGAGTCTTCCGCGGGGGCCGACACGGCCAGCACCCGGATGGTGGGCGCCTCACGCAGGGTGAGTGACCGGTGCACGCGGCGCCAGATGAGAAACACGGGCACCTGGAGCACCGCCGAAATGAGAAACACCGAGCGGGGGAATCCAATCGTGGTGGCCAAAAACGTGATGGCCAGTGTGACAAACGCGTTGACCAGCACCGCCGTGCCCACCGCCTGGGATAAATCCTGGGCGGGCTGGCGGTAGGGCCGATACAGCCCGTAAATGCTGAAAATCAGCACCAGCGCCAGCGCGTCCCACCAAAACAGCTGCAAGTAGGCGTCCCAGTTGTAGGCGGGCGGAAAGTGGCCGAACCGCAGCAGAAACGCCAGGGTGGTGACCGCATTGAGCAACACCACGTCGATTACGGGCAGCAGCACACGCGTCACGCCCGCAAATCGCATCCGCTCACCTCGCCAGCGGCACGCGCCGCGAATTTTATGCCTAGTATAATCGACAGCAAACGCAGCGGCAGGTAAAAAACTGCCCCCCGCGGCCGAATCTGGCTTGCTGCTAGAACGCTCCCGGCGGGCGGCGGGTTGCATTTTCGCGAAAGAAGGCACTCGATGCGCGTGCTGGAGGTGATTACCGGGGGCGAGCCGGGTGGGGCCCAGCGCCACGTGGCCGAGCTGACCCAGGGGCTCCGGGCGGCCGGCCATGACGTGCAGGTCGTGCACGGCGGCGGCCGCTGGCTGGAATCCGCGGTGGGGCCCACCCACTACCTGCCGGCCCTCACCCGGCGGGTGACCGGCGGCGGGGATGTGGCGGCGGTCCGCGCGCTGGTGGAAGTCATGCGGGCGTGGCGGCCCAGCGTCGTGCATGCCCACAGCTCCAAGGCGGGTCTGCTGGCCCGGGTGGCCGCCCGGCGTGTGGGCGTGCCGGCCGTCTACACCGCCCATGGCTTCGTATTCACCGACCCCACCCGCCCCGCCTGGGAGCGCCGGCTGTACCGGGAGCTGGAGCGGTGGGCGGGCCGCCGATCGGCCGCCGTCATCGCGGTCAGCGGCTCAGATGCAGCGTGGGCGGCCGCGGCAGGCGTCCGCCGAGTGGCGCACATTCCGAACGGCGTCGCTCTGCCTGCCGCCTCTTGGCAGCCGCCGCACGGGCCGCCGTGGCGCGTGGGCTTTTTGGGGCGATTTGGCCCGGAAAAGGGGCTCGCCGTACTTATTCAAGCCATGGCAGCGGCGGGTGCCGGCTGGCAGCTGGTGGTGGGCGGTGACGGGCCGGGGGCCAACGAATACCGCCAAGCGGCGGCGGCCCAGGGCGTGGACGCGGAGTTTCTGGGGTGGCAGAGCCATCCGGCCGAATTTTTCGCCCCGCTGCACGCCCTCGCGATTCCCTCTTGGAAAGAAGGGCTGCCGTACACCCTGCTGGACGCGCTGGCTTATGGCCTTCCCACGATTGTGACCGAGGTGGGGGCGATGGGCGACGTGGTGCGGCCACTGGATCCCCGCCTGGTGGTGCCGGCCGGCGATCCCCAATCCCTTACAATGGCGATCAGGGGGGCGGCCGAGGGGCGCGGCGGATCGTTCGCGGCGCGGGCGCGCGCACACGTCGTGCGGCACTTTGACTTGGCGCAGATGGTGACCCGGACGGCCCAGGTGTTGGAGGAGGCCAGTCATGAGCAAGGCAGCGAAGGCCGTGATGCTGACGGCCGTCGATCCCACTGACCCGCGCCAGGGGGATCAGTGGCGCGCCTGGGGTTTGTGGAGCGGATTAAGTGATGTTTTTGACGTAACGATGCTGCAGTGGGGAGGGGTGCACCGCGGCGAGCACCCCCACTTTCCGCTGCCGGAGGCCGCGCGGCGCCGGGCGCGCTGGAACAGCTTGGTGCGCCGCCACTTTCCGCTGGCGATGGCAGGCTATCGCGGCCATCCGCCGGCCGTGGAGGGGGCGTACGACCTTGTGGCCGGCTTTCAGCTCAAATGTGCATATTGGGCGCTGGCGGTCCCCGGCCGATTCCACCTGCTGGACTTGACCGACAGCCTGGGCCTCTATCTTTCGGAGTTCATGCTGTGGGAGTGGACGCCGCATCGCGTGGGGCTTTTGGGCGTGGGCCCTGAGGAAGTTCGGCTGGCCCGCCAATTTGACGAGGTGTGGGTGGCGGCGGGGCGAGACGCCGAGTGGCTGCGCGAGCGCGGCGTGCCCCACGTGAGGGTGGTGGAGAATGGCGTGCCGCGGGTCAAGCCGCTGCCGCCTGCCGATCCGGCGCAGCTGCTGTTTGTGGGCAATTTGGAATACGCGCCCAACCGCATGGGGCTGTCCCATTTTCTAGAGCAGCTGTGGCCGGTCCTCGTGCGGCAGCATTTTCACCTGACGCTGGTCGGCAAAGGCACCGAGCGCATCAAGCGGCCCGGCTTGACCGGGAAGGGGCTGGTGGATGCCCAGGAGCTGGAGCAGTGCTATCGGGCGGCCGGGGTGGTGGTGGCGCCCATCCTGGTGGGGGCCGGCACCCCCACCAAGGTGCTGGAGGGGCTGGCCTACGGCCGGCCGGTGGTGGGCTGGCGGGTGGGTCTCAGCGGGCTCTCGCCAGCGCAGCGGGGGGCCGTGCTGAGCATGCGGTCGCAGTCCGAATGGTTCCACACGCTAGCGGAGCTGCGCGAGCCGTCCGTGTGGGCGGATCGCGCGCGGCGCGGCCCGCGCACGGTCAAGCCCTGGGGCCGGGCAGCCGCGGAAGCCGCGCGCCAGCTCCCGGCCTCGACAAGTCCGGCTCCGCCGGACTAGCATGAGGCCAGGTGGCTGAGCATCGCCATGGATCGACCGTGAATTCATAGCGAAGACATGGGCGGGGGTTGGAAATGTCGGCGGATTTCTGGGCGGTGCTCTTGGGCATCGGGTCGGCAGCCATCATTGGGTGGCGCCGGAACTGGGCGTTTGGCACGCTGGCGGCGGACTCCATCTGGGTGGAGGTCGTGCACGCCCACACCGACTCGCACTGGCAGTATGCGCCGTGGCTGATTCCCGCGGCGGCGGTGCTGCTGCTGGCGCTGAAGGCGGGCGGTCGGGTGCACTGGAGCCCGCTGGTGGCGTGGGGAGCGGTGTACACGGCCTGGGTGGTGCTGGTGGCCTTGGTACATCATGCCAGCGGCGATTTGAATTATGCCGCCGGCGTGCCGGTGGTGATGGCCACCGGGCTCTGGGCGCTGCCGCGCGTGCACCAGGAGGCCGGCGGGCGGCCGTGGCATCAGCTGCTGATGGTCCTGGCGGGTGCCACCGCGCTGCTGTCGCTGGCGGCGGGCGTGGCCGCGGTGAAATTTCACCAGGGATTCCCCGTGCCGGTGGGCAGCCACACGCTTCTGGCGTGGCAGTGGCCGTTTGCCAACAAAAACACCCTGGGCTTCTTGACCGCCTTTGGCGTGCCCGCAGCCGCCATTCTGCTGGTGGAAGGCACCGAGCGCCCGCGGTGGCTGTGGTGGGCCGCCGGCATCCTGTCGGTGATGGGCCTGGCGCTGTCCTACTCCCGCACAGGCTGGATTGCGGCGGCCGTCGGTGTGCTGGTGGTGGCCGCCGTCGTGTTTGGGCGGCGCGGGGTGCTGTGGGTGTTGGGCGGCGCGGCGGCGGCACTGGGGCTGGTCACGGCCAAGACGGGCCTCCATCGGCTGTTGGCGCTGTTCAAGCATGGGCTGTCCGGCCGCACGCTGCTGTGGCGCGCGGCCCTCTCGGTGGCGCGAAGCCACTGGCTCTTCGGGGTGGGCCCGGGCCAGTCGCCCGGCGCCATGGCCCCGTATGTGCCGCGCGCTTACGTGGGCCTAACCCCCAGCAACGGCCCGCTGGAAACCCTGGTGGAGGTGGGGATCGTGGGCCTCTTGCTGTGGGCCGCCGTCGTCGCGGCGGCCATCGCCGCGGCGTGGCAGCGAGCCACCTCGGTGCGGCACTTTGGCTTGTGGCTGGCGCTCCTGGTGGCGGGGCTGGTGGAGCAACTGGCGGAATCCAGCTTTTTGGGCGGCATTTCGTTTGAAGATTACCTGTTTTTGGCCGTGGTGGCGGTGGTGCTGTGCTGGCCGCCGGCCACTCCGAGGGAGGCGTCATGAACGTTCTGGTGACCGGATCGGCGGGCTACATCGGCAGCGCCGTGGCGCACGTGCTGTCAGAGGCGGGCCACACCGTGACCGGCTACGACCTGGTGGCGGGCCGATCGGCCAGCGAGGCGCGCCGGGTGGTGGGGGACGTGCGCGACCACGCCTTGCTGGCAGACGCGCTGAAGGCGCACGGGGTGGAAGCGGTGGTGCATCTGGCCGGCAAGATCGTGGTGAGCGAATCGGTGGCCGATCCCCTTGCGTACTGGGATCACAACGTCCGCGGCGGCTTGGCGCTGCTCTCTGCCATGAGCCAGGCGGATGTGGGGCTCATGGTGTTTTCGTCCTCGGCCGCTGTGTACGGCGAATTGTCCGAGGTGCCGGTGCCGGAGCACCATCCGCGGCAGCCCATCAACCCGTACGGCCGCACCAAGCTGGCCATGGAGTGGGTGCTGGAGGATTTGGACCGGGCGGGTCGGCTCCGATATGTCGCGCTGCGCTACTTTAATGCCGCCGGCGCCCTGCCGGGGGTGGCGGTGGAGCGCCACCAGCCGGAGACCCACTTGATTCCCAACGCGCTGGCGGCCGTGCGCGCGGGTGTGCCGTTTCAAGTCTTTGGCGATGACTACGACACCGCGGACGGGACGGCGGTCCGCGACTACGTGCATGTGGCCGACTTGGCGGAGGCGCACCAGCGGGCGCTGGCGCACTTGGCTGCGGGCGGCGCCTCGGCCGCGCTGAATGTGGCCACAGGCCTGGGGTACAGTGTGGCCGAGGTGGTGGCGTCGCTGGAGCGGGCACTGGGCCATCCGGTTCCTACGCAGCCCACCGGCCGACGCGCCGGAGACCCGCCACGCCTCATTGGGCAGGGCACGGCGATTCGGGAGCTGCTCGGCTGGGAGCCTGGCCATCCCGATTTGGATGACGTGACGGCCAGCGCTGCCGCAGCTCGGGACGTGCCGTGAGCGCGCCGGACTTGGCAGAGGCGGCGCAGCAGCTGGCCCGCGAGGGACTGGTCGTAGGCACCGCCGGGAACGTGAGCGTGCGTACTCGCGCGGGCCTGGTGATTACCCCGAGCGCCGTGCCCTACGAGCAGCTGACATCCGCTCACCTGGCCGCACTGGATGCGGTGGGCGTCCAGGTGGGAGGCACGCACCGGAAAAGCTCCGAGTGGCGGCTGCACCTGGCTCTGTATCAGGCGCGCGGCGACGTGCAGGCGGTGGTGCACACGCATTCGGCGGCGGCCACCGCCCTGGCGGTGTTGCGCCGCCCCATTCCGCCGATTCACTACGCTATGCACCAGCTCGGGGGGGAGGTCCCGGTGGCGCCCTATGCCACCTTCGGCACCGCCGAGCTGGCCGAGGGCGTGGTGGCGGCGCTGGGAGCCGGGCACGCCGCCCTGATGGCCAACCACGGCGCAGTGGTGGTGGGCGAGAGCCTCGCGGCGGCGCTGGAGCGGGCGCGGCTCTTAGAATGGGTGTGCCGGGTGTACCTGCACGCGTTGTCCGGCGGCACCCCGCACGTCTTGAGCCCAAGCGAGATGGCGGCGGCGGCCGAGCGACTCCAAAGCTATCGGCCCGCGCCGCCGTAGCCGGCACGTCCGTCCCGCCTGTGCCCCTGTGCCGCGCGTGTCGATGCCCCGCAAACCTGGTTCCGGTTGGAGTACAGTGTATCGTGTGACAGCACGGCTTGCGTGGCCTCCAGCCGTACGGCAGGCGCCCTCTGAAGCGGAGGTGGCTATGGCCAACGGGAGTGGGATGCGGCGCCCCTGGCCAGCGGCGCTCGGTGTCGGGATGTTTTTCGGCGGGGGCATCTACCTCTCGCTCCATGTCGGCGGACAGCTCCTGGCGCACCTGAGCGGCCTGCCACCGGTGTGGCTCCTCGGCCTGGCGCTGCTAGGGGGCACGGCCTCGTTCTTCTCACCCTGCGGATTGGCCCTCACGCCTGCATTTCTGGGATATCTCATTATCGGCCGGGGAAGGCCGGAGGAGGGCGCTGCTCGGAGAACGCTGGTCCAGGGCAGCCGCTGGCTGGCTGCCGGCATCCTGTCGTTCTACGTTGCGGTGGGGCTGGTGGTGGCGTTCGTCGGCTCGGTGCTGGACCACGAGCTCCTCTATCTGAACCTGTTGGTGGGCGTGGCGATGCTGGGGCTCGGGGCGGCGATTCTCTCGGGCCGGCGGCTGGGGCCGCTGGAGGCCCGCCTGGCCTGGGCCGGAGTCGGGCGCCGGAGCGCGGAGCCCATGAGGGCGGCCGCGCTCTACCAGCTGGGGTGGCTCTATGGCGTGGCTTCCCAAACGTGTGCGGTGCCCATCTTTGTGGGGATCGTCTTGGTGCCGCTGGCGGCGGGCACGTATTGGCTGGGAGCCGCTACTACGGCCCTGTACGGCGCTGCCATCGCCGGCCTGCTGGTGGCCTTGGTAGCGCTGGGGGGCCAGACTCTCCTGGGCCGCTGGCAGGCGCGTGTGGGCCCCTGGCTTCAGCGAGGAACCGGCATTCTGTTTGGCCTCACCGGGGTGCTCCTGTTGGTTTATGCCGCGCAGGCTCTGGGTGCTCTGTAACTGCCCGAGGCTTCGCGGCACCCCGCTTGGCCGCACAGAGGGAGAGGCGGCCCGGAAGGCCGCCTCTCCCTCTGTTCCGCTAGGTTCTTAGGGACCGACCTTCCAGTTGTTGTACGCTTCGTACCCGGACAGCGTGTTGTAGTCCGAGTTGACGCCGTGCAGCCCCTGCTTGATCACCATCAGCCCGGTGTTCGCCGGCAGCCAGAGCACCGGGAGGTGCTTGGCCGCAAACACCTGGTACGCGTCCATGCGCGCCTTGGCTTGCGCCAGGGTGGACGGCGCGTGGGTGGCGGCAATCAGCTTGTTCATCTGGGAGTTGCTGTACAGGCCCGTGTTGGCCACCGAGCCTGTGCCAAAGAGGGCCCCGCCGGTGGGGTCCTCGGCCCCGTAGCACCAGCCGCCTCCCCACCAGATGAGCTGGAACTGGCTCGAGGTTAGGGCCACCACCTGGTTGAACGGCTCCTCCCGAATGGTGGCGTCAATGCCCTCCTTGGCCCAGTCCTGCTTGATCAGCTGGGCGATGTTGGTGTCGGTCGTGGATCCCGAAGCCACCACCCAGGTGAAGGCAAGCTTTTTCCCCTGCTTGTTGGTCATCACGCCGTTGTGCATCGTCCAGCCGTGCTTCTCCAGCAGGGCTTTGCCCTTGGCGGGGCTGTAGGGATACGACGGCGTATGCGCATCGTAAAACTGGGTCCGCGGCTCGACGGGCACGGGGCCGCTTTCGACCGCCCCCAGGCCATGCAGGAGATCCTTCACCATCGCCGGCTGATTGATCCCCATCTGCAGCGCCTGCCGCACATACAGCTGCTTGAAGATGGGCCCCATGCCGCCTGGCGTCTGGGACGACATGTTGGGCACCATATAGTTGAAGCAGAAGGAGTACGGAGCGCTGGTCCGCCGATAGTAGGAGGGCAGCTCCCCGCGCTGGCTGTAGAACGAGTTGGGAATCGAGGCGGTCGCGTAGACGCCCCGGTGCATTTGCGCCCACTGGTTGGCCGTGGACGTCTGGTACTCGAACAGCAGCTTCTTGATGTTGGACACATGCCCATCGTAGTGAGGGTTGGCCACCATGGTCCACGAGGCGTTGTTGATGAACGTGCCTTCCTGGTAGGGGCCGTCCACCACGTGGAAGGCGGGGTTGGACGCCTTGTTCTCGATGCTGGTGATGTACGACAGCTCCCGGTTTCCGTGGCCGTACTTGTCGAAGGACGCCTTGGGAATCGGGACGATTTGGGCAATGCCGTTGTACTCGAACCACACCGGATTCACGGGCTTGGTCGTGGTGATAACGAGGGTGGTGGCGTTTTTGGCGACGACGCTCCGCCAGTCAGTCGGCACGCCCCCGCTGCCGTCGGAGCAATACGCCCACGGCGCATTGTTCTGGCTGGCCGCCAGCATGATGTCCCACGAGTACACCGCGTCCTGCGCCGTGACCGGCGTGCCGTTGGACCACTTCCACTTGGGATTCATCTTCACCGTGTACACGGTGTCGTGGTGGCTTACGGTGATGGAAGACGCGAGCGAGTGGGTGAATTGGATCTGGTCGTGGGGATTGACGTACACCAGGGGAACGTACATCAGCGAGGTTACCGCGTAGTTTACGGTGGTGCAGGTGGCGTCCGAGACGATCGGGAACCAGGAGTTTGGCTCGGTCTGAACCCCACCAAGAAGCGTGATGACCTTCTCGTTCAGTCCCGGGGCCACTTTGCCGGTCGCGGTCGAGCTTGCGCCGCAGGCGGCCAATATCAGGGCCAATCCACTTATCGCCGCGATAGAAACGCGGCGCCAGTAGGGTGGTTTCACGAAAACATCCCCCTCTTCTCCCGCGGCGGTGCGCGAGGCGTTCCCCCTCTGGCGGCCTGGTTCCTCAGGGGGATCCGTATTCACAATGTTCAACAGAGAGAGACGGAATCCTGCTGGCACCACCGAGAAACCTGCCCCCATGTGCACAAAGCAGGAACCCGCGCGGCGTCGGCGAATGCCTGGGCTGAGGCGCGGCGGGGGAAGCGGCGGGCCGCAGGAGGGGACAGCGATGGAGGCGACCGCGTGGATTCCCATGGTGGAGGACCTAGTGCAGGCCACGTGGCGGCGCTGCCGAGCGCCGGGCGTGGCGGTGGCCGTCACCGATCGCGAGGGCGTCCGGCACACCAGCTTTGCGGGGTGGGCCAATGCCGACGCCCGGATTCCCGTGGGGCCGGCCACCCTCTTTGAGTGTGGGTCCATCGGCAAAGCGTTCACGGCCGTCTTGGTGCTGCAGCTCGCGGGCGAGGGGCGACTGCACCTGCACGCGCCGGTGTCGGACTACCTGCCGTGGTTTCGCGTGCAGAATCGGTGGGGGCCCATCACCCTGCACCACTTGCTGTCGCACTCGGCCGGCATCATTGGCGGCACCGATGTGGCGCCGGATGCCCGCTTTGAGGTGTGGGCCCTCCGAGACACGGCGGTGGCGTGGGAGCCGGGGAGCGCCTTTCACTATTCCAATGTCGGGTACAAGGCGATTGGCTTGGTGCTGGAGCGGGTGGCCGGACAGCCCTACGCCCAGCTGGTCCGCGAGCGCGTCCTGGCGCCGCTGGGCATGCGGCACACGGCGGCGGCCATCACTCACGGCCTGCGGCGGGACTTGGCCGTCGGGTATGAGCCGCTGTGTGACGACGAGCCCCTGCACGCGGGCAACCCGCTGGCGGTCGCGCCATGGATTGAGGCCGATACGGCTGACGGCTGCCTGTCGGCTCCCATCGATGACTTGGCGGCCTTCGCCCGCCTCCTGCTCAATCGGGGCCGCACACCCGAGGCGGTGGTGCTGGCGCCGTCGTGGTTTCGGCAGCTCATCCGGCCGGTCGTCTCGGTCGACGCGTGGCGGGATTACGCCTATGGACTGTTTCTCGTGGGGGCCGGCGGGCGCGAGTGGGTGAGTCACAGCGGTGGGATGCTGGGGTACCGCGCGGGGCTGACCGCCGATTTATCGGCCGGCATCGGCGCGGTCGCGATGGCCAACGGACCTTTTCCCGCCGAGGAGCTCACTCAGTATGTGGTTGGGATGATTGGCGGCCAGCCCTCGCCCCCGCGGGCGGCTTGGGCCGTCGGCCCGGCTGGCGCGGCCGAGGACTGGTCGGCCCTGGCCGGCACGTACCGGTCCGAGGATAGCCAAGGTGGCCGTGTCGAGGTGGTCTGGAGCGGGAGCCATTTCGTTCTGCGCGGCACCGGCGGGGAAACCGCGCGCTTGGATGCGGCGGAAGATGGCCGGTGGGTTTCGGACCACCCCCGCTGGCGCCGGTTTGCCATCCGCCTGGCCCTGGCAGATGAGGGCGAGGCCGTGCTGATCCATGGAGACCGGCAGTGGCGGCGGCGAGCGACCCCGCCCGAGCCCACCCCGGTGCCGGAGGAGTGGAAAGCCTACACGGGCCACTACCGGGGGTACAATCCTTGGAGCCCGACATTTCGGGTGGGCATCCGCGGCGGCAAGCTTTATCTGCTGTGGCCGGGGGGAGCCGAGTATCAGCTGGTGCCCATTGCCGGCACAGCCGGGCACTTCCGGTGCACCGATGGAAAGCCTCTCCCCGAAGCCATTGAATTTGACACGGTGGTGGACGGGCAGGCATGGCGCGCCATGCTGTCGGGCTCCCCCTTCTTTCGGTTCTTCACGCCGTAGGGGAACAGGCCCGGCAAGCCGCCAGTCCCGCTGCGGCCTTGCCTCGCTAGCGCCCCTCAGCCGACGGCCCGCTGGGGTGGGACACAAGCGGGTGGCCGCGAATCCAAAAGCGCCACAGGTAGGCTTGGGCTTCTTGGGCGTACGAGATGTTCCGGCGGGGGCCCGACGCCACCTCCGACGGCGGCCAGGGGCCGCGGTAGGGCGACACATACAGCGGGGGCTCCCACAGGGGATGGCCATACTGCGCCATGCTGATGCCCAGGGCCTGGCACAGCTTGCCCGGCCCATTGGCCAGCTCCCGGTCGTCAGCGCCGCCCCGGCGGGCCCGCATGAGCGGCAGCCCCGCGACGGGCGCCAGCGCTCGCACCAGCACCGCCTCCGGGGCGCCGGGTGGTCCCGACACCACGTCAAAGCACACGTGGAGGCCGTAAATTCTATAGAGATAGGCATGGCCCGGCGGTCCAAACATGGCCTCGGTGCGTGCGGTGCGCCGGCCGCCAAAGGAGTGGGCGGCCCGGTCGGTGGGGCCCCGGTACGCCTCCGTCTCCACAATCATGCCGGCCGCCACGCCCTCGGCGGTTTCGTGCACCAGCAGCTGGCCCAAAAGCTGACGCGCCATGGCCACCGTGTCGCGGCGGCAAAACCAGCTCTGCGGCTGTGGGCGCCGACTCGGCGACATGTGGCCTCTCCCCCTTCGACACCGAGCGCTGCGCATCATGATACCCGCCGGCGAGAAACTTTTCCTCTCGCCTTGCAGTCCCATATTGAATCGCATATGATCTCACACAGCATCTCGCATGTGATTGCGAGCATTCGCCGAGGGGGAGCGAGAATGGTGCGTCACGCCGTCCCTGATCTGGCCGCAGTGCTGGGGCACTTGACCGCAGAGGCGCTGTCACTGGTGGCCACCACGGACGACCGAGGCCACCCCAATGTCGTGGCGGTGTCATGGCTGCGCGGATCGCCGCCGGATCACTTGGATCTGCTGGTGGGCTGGCGCTCGCGGCTGGTGCAAAACATTCAGCGTGTGCCTGAAGTGTCGGTGGTGGTGTTTCAGCAGTCGGTGCTGACGCTGCACGGGCGCGCTCACGTGCAGGAGCGGCTGGCCCAGGGGCTGCCTATTCCGCTGAGCCTGGTGCGTGTCACAGTGGACGCCGTCCGCGACAGCATGTTCACCGGCGGCCAGCTCACCGCCAGCCCTCACTACGTCAAGGACTACCCCGCGAAGCTTCGGCACCTGGATGACCAGGTGGCCGAGTATTTGGCGCAGCATCAGATGGCGGCCGTCGGGGCGGATGGGCACTCATGAGAGTCAAAGCCAGCCGGCCACCCAAGCAGGAGAGCGTGTATCGCGAAATCCGCGCGCGCATTCAGCGTGGCATGTATGGCCCAGGCTACCGGCTGGTAATTGACCAGCTGGCCCGGGACTTTGCCGTGAGTGCCATTCCCGTGCGCGAGGCGGTGCGCCGCCTGGAGGCGGAGCGCCTGGTGGCGCACACGCCGCACGTCGGCTTTCAGGTGGTGGCCCAGAACCCCCGCGCCATCGCGGACACGATTGAGCTGCTGGCGGTGCTGGAGGGCTACGCCGCCCGGGTGGCGGCGCCCGCCCACACGGCCGAGACGCTGGCGGGGCTCCGGGTGCTGCTGCGGGCCATGATGGCGCGGGTGGAAGCCGGGGACCCGCTGGGGTATGGTGCCCTGGATCGCCAGTTTCACGAGGCACTGGTGGCGCCCGGCGGCAACAGCTATGTGAAGCACCTCCTGGCGGATGGGCGCGACCGGCTGGAGACGCTGGAGGGCTCACTGTTCGCGCGCATCCCGGCGCGGATCAAAAGCTCGGTGCAGGAGCACTACCAGCTGGTCGAGACCCTCGCGGAGCACGGGCCGGCACCGGTGTATGAGCTCCAGGTGCGGGATCATGTGCTGGCGACGCTTGACGCGCTGGAGTTTCGTGCGGAGGGCGCCCATGCGCGTCAGCCAAACTCAGGGAGGGCAGTGCAATGAGGCAGCAGCCTGAAAAGCGGCTCCGGGGATCGATTGTTCCGCTGGTCACGCCGTTTGACGATGCCAATCAGATTGATGTGGCGGCCATCGAGCGCCTGGTGGACTGGCAGCTCGCCGAAGGGACGCATGGCATTTCGGTCGGCGGCACGACCGGCGAGCCGTCGGCGCTGACGGCTGCCGAGCGCGAGCAGGTGTTTCGCGTCACGGTGGCCGCCGTGAATGGCCGCGCGCCGGTCGTGCTGGGCAGTGGCTCCAACAATCTGGAGGAGACCTTAGCCCTAACCCAGCTGGCGAGCCAGCTGGGCGCGGATGCGGCACTGGTCATCGTGCCGTACTACAACAAGCCGAGTCAGGAGGGGCTGTTCCAGCACTTTCGCACGGTGGCGGGCTCGGTGCCCAACCTCCCGGTGATTGTCTACAACATTCCCGGCCGCACGGCCACCAACATGGAGCCGGCCACGCTGAAGCGGCTCCGGGCCGCTTGCCCGAACGTCATCGGCGTCAAAGAGGCGAACAAAGATTTCGAGCAGGTGTCGCAGGTGCTGCACACGGTGGGGCGCGACTTTTTGGTGTACAGCGGCATCGAGGCGCTGTGCTACCCCATGCTGGCTGTGGGCGGCGCGGGGCATATTTCGGCCACGGCCAACATTCTCCCGGGGCTGGTGGCGAACTTGTACAATCTGGTGGCCCAAAACGACTATGACGCGGCACGCGACTTGCACTATCGGCTGCTGGAGCTGAATCAGGCGCTCTTTTGGGAAACCAACCCCGCCCCGGTCAAAGCCGCCATGGGCATGATGGGCCTCATCCGCCCCGCCGTGCGCCTGCCGCTGGTGGCTATCAGCGACGCGCACCGCGCGGGCTTGGAGCAAGTGCTGGCGGCGTATGGCCTCTTAGGCCATGGCGGCCGCCCGGCGAAGGAGGGGCGGCCCACATGAAAACGGCTCGCATCGTGGTGGATGGCGAAGTGCGCCGGGTGACGTATCTCGAGGGCGAGCTGCTGGACGAGCGGGGCCGCCGGTTTCATCCCGACCGGGCGGTGTTTCTGCCGCCGGTGGCGCCGCAGGTGGTGGTGGGGCTGGCGCTGAACTACGCCGACCATGCCGCCGAGCTGCACCTGGAAAAGCCTGCGGCGCCGGCGCTGTTCATCAAGCCCAACTCCAGCCTCATCGGGCATGGACTGCCGGTGGTGTATCCGGCGGGCGCACAGTACTGCCACTATGAGGCCGAGCTGGCGGTGGTGATTGACCGCACCTGCCGGCATGTGAGTGAGGAGCGGGCGCTGGACTACGTCAAAGGGTTTACGGTGGCCAATGACTTCACCTGCCGCGACTTCGTCACCAATTTGTTCCGCCCGCCCATCAAAGCCAAGGGGTTTGACAGTTTTGGGCCGATGGGGCCGTACTTGGTGACGGTCGACGAGGTGCCGAGCCCGGAGCGGCTGTTCGTCCGCTCCTGGGTCAACGGCGAGCTGAAGCAGGATGGCAGCACGGCGGACCTGGTGCACAGCGTCGCGGCGATCATTCACTATGTGTCCGAGTTCATGACGCTGCGCGCCGACGACGTGATTTTGACCGGCACGCCGCCCGGCATCAGCCCAGTGCACCCGGGCGATGAGATGGTGTGCGAGGTGGAGGGTGTGGGCCGGCTGGTGAACCGCGTCGTGGGGGAGCTGGTATGAACTGGACGGTGCCGCCGCGCCTGCAGCATTTTATCGGCGGGGCCTGGGTCGACAGCTGCGACGGCGAGATGTTTGCCGACCTGAACCCGGCGACCGGCCAGGTGTTGACCCACGTGGCGGCGGGCGGAGCCGCGGAGGTGGAGGATGCGGTCAGGGCCGCGGCCGCCGCCTTTCGCGCCGGCCCCTGGGCCCAGCGCGGCGGCGCCTACCGGGCGCCGTTTCTGGAGCGCATCGCGGAGCTCATGCTGGCCCATGCCGATGAGCTGGCCTGGCTGGAAACTTTGGACACCGGCATCCCGATCCGCCAGACGCGCGGCCAAATTGCACGGGCGGCCGAAAACTTTCGGTTTTTTGCCCAGCGGGCGCGCGAGATGACGGGCGCCACCTATCCCGTGCCGGGTCGGTTTCTGAACTACAGCGTGCGCCAGCCGGTCGGCGTGGCGGGCCTCATCACGCCGTGGAACACCCCGCTGATGCTGGAAAGCTGGAAACTCGCGCCGTGTCTGGCCGCGGGCGACCCTTTGGTGCTGAAGCCGGCCGAGTGGTCGCCCCTCACGGCGGATCGCCTGGCCCACCTCATCGAGGAGGCGGAGCTGCCCGGTGGCGTGTTCAACATGGTGCACGGCTTCGGGGAGACGGCGGGCGCCAGCTTGGTGGCCCATCCGGATGTGCGCCTCATCTCGTTTACGGGCGAAACCAGCACGGGTCGCACGATCATGGCCAGCGGGGCGGCGACGCTGAAGCGATTTTCCATGGAGCTGGGCGGCAAGTCGCCGGTGCTGGTGTTTGATGATGCCGACGTGGGCCGCGCCGTCGATGCGGCCCTGTTTGGCATGTTTACGCTGAATGGCGAGCGCTGCACCGCTGGCTCGCGCCTCTTGGTGCAAGAGGGGGCGGCCGCTCGCGTGATTCCCGAGCTGGTTCGCCGCGCGGGCCGCATTCGGGTGGGCGATCCGTTTGACGAAGCCACCGACTTGGGGCCCTTGATCCACCCCGAGCACTGGGATCGGGTGATGAGCTACGTGGCGCTGGCGCCCCAAGAAGGGGCGCGGGTGGCGGTGGGGGGGCGGCGGCCTCCCCACCTGCCGGAAGGCAGCTACCTGGAGGCCACAGTGCTGACGGAGGTGCGGCCGGAGATGAGGGTGGCGCGCGAGGAAATCTTTGGCCCCGTGCTGGCGGTCATGACGTTTGCCAGCGAGGCCGACGGGCTCGCCATGGCCAATGACGTGGACTACGGCTTGGCGGCGTACGTCTGGACCAGCGACTTGACGCGGGCCCACCGGGTGGCCGACCGGGTGGAGGCGGGCATGGTGTGGGTGAACTCCCATAACGTGCGCGACCTCCGGACCCCTTTTGGCGGGAGCAAGATGAGTGGCATTGGCCGGGAGGGCGGCGACCTGTCGTTTGACTTTTACACCGACTGGAAGTCGGTCCAGGTGGCGCTGGCCCCGGCCGACATTCCGCGGCTCGGGAGTAGTGGCAGCGTGTGAGTGACGACCAGAGAAAGGACGTGGCCTAGTGGGAGTGCGGACGGGGGCGCAGTACCTCAGCGACGTGAACCAGTCAGCCCGGGAGCTTTGGATTGACGGCGAGCGCATCACGGGATCGGTGGCGGAGGCGCCCCCGTTTCGGCGCATCGCGGCAAGTATTGCTGGCTTGTACGACTTGCAGCACGAGCCGGGAATGGCGGACGAGATGACCTATCGCTCGCCGTCCACGGGCGACCGCGTGGGGTTGAGCTTTCTCACGCCCCGGACGAAAGAGGACTTGGCCCGCCGGCGCCGCATGATGCAGCACTGGGCCAATTTTTCCGGCGGCATCATGGGCCGGACGCCGGACTACCTGAACTCCGACCTGATGGCGCTGGCGTCGGCGCCGTCATTTTTCGACCAAAATGACCCGCGGTTTGGGGAGAACGTGCGGCGCTACTACGAGTACGTGCGGGAAAATGACCTGTGCCTCACGCACACCTTGATTAACCCGCAGAGCAACCGCGCCGCCGGGCCGGCCCAGCAGGCGGACCCGTACATTGCCGCGCGGGTCGTGGGCAAAACCCGCGACGGCGTCATTATTCGGGGGGCGCGGATGCTGGCCACCCTGCCGCTGGCGGACGAGATTTTGGTGTTTCCCTCGACGGTGATTCGGGCCGCCGACGAGGATAAGCCCTACGCCTATGCGTTCAGCTTGCCCTGCTCGGCGCCGGGCCTTCGCTTCATCTGCCGCGAAAGCTTTGATTATGGCCGGCCGGCGTTTGACCACCCGCTGGCGTCGCGCTTTGAAGAGATGGACGCCATGGTGGTGTTTGACGACGTGCTGGTGCCGTGGGAGCGAGTGTTTCTGCTGGAAAGCGGCGAGCTGTGCAACCGGCTGTATCCAGACACCGACGCCACCGTGCACATGACCCACCAGGTGGTGGTGAAAAACATCGCCAAGGCCGAGTTCATTCTGGGCGTGGCCAGCACCATCGTCGACATGATTGGCATCGAGCAGTTTCAGCACGTCCAGGAGAAAATCGCCGAGATGATCATCGCGGTCGAAACCCAGAAGGCGTTTATCTTGGCGTCGGAAGCCAACGCCCGGGAAAACCAGCACGGCGTCATGACCCCCGACTGGACGCCCCTGAATATTGCCCGCAACACCTTTCCCAAGGTGTACCCGCGCCTGGTGGAAATTGTCCAGCAGCTGGGCGCCAGCGGCTTGATGGCCATCCCCACCGAGCGGGACTTGAAGGCGCCCGCGCTCAGAGCGGACATCGACCGCTTCTACCAAGCCCGCAACACCGATGCCGCCACCCGCATCCGGCTGTTTCGCCTGGCGTGGGACTTGGCGCTGTCGAGCTTCGCCGGCCGCCAGGTGCTGTACGAGCGCTTTTTCTTCGGCGACCCGGTGCGCATGGCCGGCGCCCTGTATTTTTCCTACGACAAGCGCCCCATGAAGGAGCGGGTGGCGCACTTTTTGGAGCGCACGCCGATCCCGGATCCGGAGTAGCCGCCGAACGCTCGCGTTTGCACCATCGAAAGGAGGCACATGATGGCCGAGACGCCCGTGAACATTCTGCGAGCCAGCCATGTGGAGTACCGCGTCGCCGACCTGGAGCGGTCGCGGCACTTCTACTGCGACCTGATGGGGTTTGTGGAGACCGCCCGAGACGACAATCACCTGTATCTCCGGGGCATCGAAGACCGCATGCACCACTCGCTAGTGCTGACCCGGGCTATAAGCCCCGGCGTGGTGCACGCCGCATTTCGGGTGGCGTCGGAGGGAGACCTCACGGCCGCCGCCGCGTTGGCCGAGCGCCATCAGCTGTGGCATCGGTGGGTGGAGCCGGGCACCGAGCGCGGGGTGGGGCGCGCGCTGCGCCTGATGGACCCGTTTGGGTTTCCCTTGGAGCTGGTGCATCAGGTGGAGCCGGCGGAGTGGCAGCTGCAGGCGTATGCGGCGTATCGGGGCGCCGCCGTCATGCGGCTCGACCACGTGAACTTTGTGACGCCTCACATCGATCGCGCGGCGCGCTGGTACATGGAGGCGCTCCAGTTTCAAAACTCCGAGTGCACCGTG
This sequence comes from Bacillota bacterium, assembly GCA_021846505.1. GTDB lineage: Bacteria > Bacillota > Sulfobacillia > Sulfobacillales > JAIMBI01 > JAJZWV01. Next base: position 1,456 of record JAJZWV010000039.1, on the reverse strand, counting down.
AGCCGGGACCCGGTGTCGGGCGAGGAGCGCATGTGGGGCGCGTGGCTGCGCCGCAAGCAAACCTCGCATGACTTGGCCATTTCCAATGGACGCGGCCCCCGCATCCACCACGCCGCCTTCATCGCCCACAGCACCGAAACGCTGCTGCACGCCGCCGATGTGCTGGCCTCTGCCGGCCACTTCGAAAATCTGGAGCGCGGGCCGGGGCGGCACGGCACCACCAACGCGTTTTTCCTGTACGTCCGGGATCCGGATGGCAATCGCTTCGAACTGTTTACCGGTGATTACTTGGTGGCCGACCCCGACTGGCCCACCGTCAAGTGGGACCTGAACGATCCTCGCCGCGCGACATTCTGGGGAGCGGAAGCGCCGCCCCGGTGGTTCAATGAGGCGATGGGGGCTTATTCGTGGGAAACCGGGGAGCCGGGGGCGCTGGAGGAGCCGACACTCCCGGACCGGCCGGCCAGTGTAAGCCAACGCTAACAGCCGCTTAAACGCACGGCCAAGGGTCACGCGCGCAGCGGCGTCCCGATTGGCATGGCACCCGCTTGCCTTTCGATGACGCGACGCAGGCGGTGGCGGCTGGAGCCCACGGGATCCCGCATAGGTCCTGGTGCTCGAAGGCGAGGCGCCCGGTGCAGCTCGGCGGCTGAGCCCGCGCCGGCTGGATGCGGCCATTCAGGCGGTTTTGGCGGAGTAGGCGGGAGGGGAGGCCGAGTAGGCCGCACAACTTCAGCGGCCGCGCATCGGATGGCCGGGCGGCTCTTCCTGCCGCCAAAACACTTGTTGACAGCAAACACTTTTGGAGTTAAGTATTTGTGGTGTGTTGGTTAGGGGAGGCTAGCGAGTCAGCCGGCGGGGACCGGCAGGAGGCACGAGATGAAGCGGTGGGCACGGTGGATGGCGTCAACGCGGCGGATGTGGTGGCTGTGGGCGGTGGGGTGGCTCCTCGTCACGGTGGTGGTCGTGAAGGCACTCCCGAATCTGACCGCGGTCGCGTCGGCGCAGTCCACGACGTTCTTGCCATCCAGCTCGGAGCCCAGCTTAGCGCAGCACTATCTGAGCCGCATTCACGCGTCCGTCGGCGGCCGCACCGTGGAGGTGGTGCTGCACAGCACCACAGGCGCCCTGAGCACCCGTGAGAAATTTGTGTTTGCCGAGCGCATGGCTCGCGTCCACCTGGGCCACCAGGTGGGTCCGGCGCCGAAGTCGGGCCGCTCGCCGTTTCTCGCGCCCAACGGCCGGACGGATTTTGCCGTCGTCACGGTGCCGGGACACGTCGGGGTGAGCGCCGCCGTGCACCGGATCGGCCAGGCCATCGGCCGCGTCGGCCCGGGCACCCAGGTGGCCGTCACCGGCTCCAGCGTGATTGGAAAGGCGGTCAGCCAAACGGATCTGTCGGGGCTGAACCGCATGCTGGTGGTGACGCTCATCGTGGTGGCGGCCATCATGAGAT
>JAJZWV010000088.1 GCA_021846505.1 Bacillota bacterium | reverse complement strand
CACCACCCGCGGATCGAGTCGGGCATGCCGATGCCAGCGCGTCCCGTCGCACACCGGACACGCCGCCGGCTGCGGGCTCTCAACCGGGACGCGCCACCCCGTCGCCGTCTCCACCACCGCCGTCACCCGTTCGTGCGCCAACCCCCGCACCGGGTCAAATCTGCGGTACACTCCTCCCTAGCGGGAGCACCCTCTTTCGTCGATGTCAGCTATCAACGAATGGGACGTGCTGCCGCTTCTCTCCTGCCTGCCCATCCCACAGGTTTCATCATAGAGCCTCATCCCCCTTGCCATGCCGAAGTGATCCTGCTAGCATCAAGCCTCAGGTAAGGACCTCTCATGGAGAGTGGCGGAGGGACTGGCCCGATGAAGCCCGGCAACCGGCGGTGCCCACCGCGTCTGGTGCCAATTCCTGCAGCCGAGCCGTGGCTGAGAGATGAGGGGATTCGATTCGGTGCGCCCGGATCTTGGGGCACCGGCGATGGCGGAGAGGCCTTCCTAAAGTAATCCCTTAGGAGGCATCTCAATGACCGACGCAGTCGAGACTCCCCTTCGCCCGTATCACTTTGCCACCGTGGCCGTGCACGGCGGCACCGCTCCCGACCCGGCCACCGGCGCGCGCGCCGTCCCGATTTACCAAACCACCGCCTTCACCTTTCAAAACACGCAGCATGCGGCTGAGCTGTTCAGCTTGGATGAAGCCGGCAACATCTACACCCGCATTATGAATCCCACCACCGATGTCCTGGAAAAGCGCATCGCGCTCCTGGAAGGTGGGGTCGCGGGCGTGGCCTTCGCCAGTGGCCAGGCGGCCACCAGCGCGGTGATTTTCAATTTGGCGCGCGCCGGCGACGAGGTGGTAGCCTCGAGCCACCTGTATGGCGGCACGCACACCCTGCTCACCTCCACCCTGGCCGACTTGGGAATTCGCGTGCGCCTGGCCGAAAGCCTGGCCGAGGCGCGTGCGGCGCTGACCGATCGCACGCGGCTGGTACTCGTCGAGACACTGGGCAACCCCAAGCTCGACGTAGCGGATCTCCAAGCGTGGGCCGACCTGGCCCACGGACACGGCGTGCCCCTGGCGGTGGACAACACGTTTGCCACCCCGTACCTGTGCCGGCCTATCGAGTTTGGCGCCGACATTGTCATTCACTCGGCCACCAAGTGGCTTGGGGGCCATGGCACGGCCATGGGCGGGATTGTGGTGGATGCGGGCCGGTTCGACTACAACCGGCCGACCTTCCCCCAGTTTTCTGAGCCGGACTCAAGCTATCACGGGCTGGTTTACGCCCGGGAGATGGGCGGCCTCGCCTTCGCCACCCGACTGCGGGTGAAGCTGCTACGGGATTTGGGCGGCTCCCTGTCTCCGTTTAACGCGTTTTTGATTCTCCAGGGCGTGGAAACCCTGGGGCTCCGCATGGACCGGCAGTGTGCCTCCGCCCTGCAGCTGGCCGAGCGGCTGGCTCGCCATCCCGCCGTGGCCTGGGTCAACTACCCGGGGCTCGAAAGCCATTCCGACCACGAGGCCGCTGGCCGCTATCTCAAGGCCGGCCAATTCGGCGCGATGCTGAACTTCGGCATTCGCGGGGGCGCCGAGGCCGGCCGCCAGTTTATCGATAGCCTCGGCCTCTGGTCCCATGTGGCGAATGTCGGCGATGTGCGCTCCCTGGTCATTCACCCCGCCTCGACGACGCACCAGCAGCTGACCGCGGAGGAGCAGCGCCGCGCCGGCGCGGACCCCGACTTGGTGCGGCTGTCGGTGGGCCTGGAGGACCCGGAAGACTTGTTCGCGGACTTGGACCAGGCACTGGCGCGCGCCACCGGCCAGCCGGCACGGCTGCGGCTCCTGAACGACGAGGCCGTGATTCGCCGGGTGGCCGAGAGCCCGGCCAAGCCGGATGGCAGCCCCATCACGGTGGCGGTGGTGGGCCTCTCCAGCCAGCCCGGCCGGCCGAGCTACCGCGTGGCTCGGAAGCTCAGCCGCTTGGGATACCGCATCGTGGGGGTCAACCCGGCCTACGCCGGCCAAGACATTCTGGGCGAGCCCTGCGTTGCGCGCTTAGACGATGTGCCGCATCCGGTGGACGTGGTGCAGGTGTTCCGCGATTCCGAACAGGCGCTGGCGGTAGCAGAAGAAGCCACCCGCCATCCTGCCCCAGTTTTTTGGCTGCAGGAAGGCGTCGTCAGCCAGGCGGCCGCCGATGCGGCCCATCGGGCCGGCAAGGCTGTGGTGATGAACCGTTGCCTCTTCAAAGAAGTCCAGCGTCTTCGGGGCACGGTCGCAACCTACCCGCGCTGACGGGCGGCGACACTGCGCCGGCTTCCCCGCGTCATCCGGGAAGCCGGCGCGGTATTTTGCTGGCAAGCCTCCGCGCGCGGCGGAGACGGCCTCCAGCCGACCGCCACCGCGCAAGGGGCTAAAACAGGGATGCGGCGCCAGATGTCGAATCCTCCCGACGTAGTGCGGCGTATACTCAGGCGACAGGAGCGGCCGTCGGATGGCGCTCCCGGGGCACCGGAGGAGGCCGCACGACGGAGGTCTGCCTCATGAAGAAGATTTTCTCGCGCTTCGCGGTCCCACCCGTGGCCAAGAGCCCACGGCGCTGGGGGGCCATGGCCGCCAGCGCCGCCCTCTTGGGGATTTCCCTGGGGGCGAGCTTGCCCGTGCCTGCGGCGGCCGCTCCGCTCCGCGCTGAGCGCATCCCGGCTCCCGCCTTTCTCCACGCGGCTCGGCGCCTCGCGCCGTGGCCGGCGGCGGCGGCCGTCAGGGCCACCATCGTGCTAACCCCCCACCACCCCGCGGGTCTGGCGGCGGCGGCCCTAGCCCGCTCCACGCCGGGGAATGCGCTGTACCGCCACTGGGAGAGCCCCCAGGTCCTGTGGAGCCGCTATGGGCCGCGCGCCAGCGAGGTGGCTGCCGTGACTCAGGAACTCACCCGGCAAGGGTTTCGCGTTCATGTCGGCGCCCGCCCTTGGACCTTGCAGGCAGCGGCACCCGCCACTCGCTGGGAGTCACTGCTGTCCACGACCCTCAGTCGCTACGAGTGGCACGGCCATGCGTTTCGCGGCCGGGCCACGCCGGAGACGCTGCCGGCCAGCCTCTCCGGCCTGGTGGCCGGCGTCACCGGGCTCACCAACTTCGCTCCGCCAGTCGGTCGCCCTTCCAGCCTGTTTCGGGCTGGCACACGGCCGGCGGCACTCGACAGCCATCCCACCGCCACCGCCGCCGCCGTGCCAGCATCATCCACAACCCGCATGACCGAATCGTCCGGGGGCCTCACGGTCACTCTCGAAATCCCTGGCGGCTTGTCCAAGCCAACCGGACTGCCCATGCACTGGGTGTTCCAATCGTCGCTCGATGGGTCGCCCGACACCGCGGGCGGCGTCTCGTGGAAGCAAGGCGTGGGCGCCAGCGATCCCCAGTGGGGTTATGGTGCGCTGAATCAGCTGACCGGCGGATACAGCGTGATGCGGCTCGTTTCCCAAAGCCCGCTGGTGTCGTCGGTCCAGGTGACGGTTTACGGGGCGCTGCAGTCGGATGGCTACCCGGTGCCGGGCACACCGTCCGTCACCTTTTCCATCCCCCGCATTGCCTGGGCGGGCTCGGCCACGCAGCAGGCGCTGTCGGCGCATCAAATTGACGGCCTGTATGGAGCCCAGAGCCTCTTGTCCTCGAGTGCTGCCACCCCGGCCGTCGGCCTGGTCGAAGCCGAGCCGCCGTCCAGCAGCATCGCCTCCGCCCTGTCCGCCTTTTCGTCGGCCAACCAGTTAGCGGAGCCCACGGTCACGTCCGTGGCCGTCACCACCGGCACCCCGCCATCAAGCGGGTGGGGGCAGGAGGAAATGCTGGACCTGGAGGCCGCGGCGGCCGCCGCGCCGGGATCTGCCATCACCGTATACAGCGATCCGCAGTTTGACCTGGGGGCGCTGTTCCAAATGGTGGCCGCCGCGCCCAAGGTCAGCACCCTGTCCCTGTCTTTTGGCAGCGGAGGGTCGGACCAAAGCCTGGCACCCCTCATCGAGGCCGTGAATGCGGAAGGCGTGACAGTAATTGCCAGTGCAGGCGACTTCGGATCGCTGGGCAGCCCCAGCAGCACCACACCGCTGCCCGTGGAGCCTCCCGCCGTGTCCCACCCGGCCAACCTGCCCAATGTCACTGCCGTCGGCGGCACGGACGTGGCCGTGGCCAGCGGCACGTCAAACGCCGTCGCCACTGTGGCCTGGGGCGGTTTGTACCTCGAGAAATTGCCGGGCGAGGCCCAGGCCGAAGTCCTGGCCGCGCGCACCGCCACTGGCGGGGGCTACAGCACCTCCGAGGCCGCGCCGCCGTGGCAGCAGCCCCTGCTGGGCGGCCAGACGGGGCGCGGCGTGCCGGACATTGGCCTCCTGGCCAACCCCAACGTGTCGGGACTGGCGCTCGTTGGCCGCAGCGGCCAAGCTGAAGTGGGCGGCGGAACCAGTCAGGGCGCCCCGCTGCTGGCGGGCTGGGTAGCCGACATCGCAGCCCAGCAGGGCCAGGGGCTTGGCAATCTCAATCCCCTGCTGTACGGACTCGCCGGTGCGGCGCCCGCATCGTTTACCCAAGCGGCGTCCGGCGCCAACGGCGCCTACGCCATTGGCGCCAGCGACAGCCAGCCCGGCACATGGAATCCCTTAACCGGATTGGGCTCTCCCTCGATGGCGGCCGTGGCGGCGGCCGCCGCCAGCGGGCTCCCCCCCACCGCGGCGCTCTCGCTGCCCTCTGGGTCCACCTTTGGATCGGGGGTGACCGTCACGGCTTCCTCTCAGCGCGTGGCCAGCCCCACGTATCAATTTTGGGTGCAAGATCCCCAGAACGGCACGTGGACGTCGTCTGGCGGCTTTTCGCCCGATAGCGCCTATGCGTTCACCCCGCCCGTTCCGGGCAAGTACGCCGTCGTGGTGTTTGTGCGCCCGGCCGGCGGCGCCACCGTGGCCACAGCTCGCGGGCACTTCGCGGTCGCGGCACTTTCTCCCATGGCATCGGGCCTAACGGTCACCTCCTCGGCGGGCGGCGGGGTAGAGCCCGCGGGCGCCAGCGTCACTTTTACCGCCAGTGCCGTCGACCCGGGTGGCAGCCCCCGCTATCAATTTTGGGTGCGCGGGCCGAGTGGAGGTTGGCAGGTTCAGCAAAATTACGGGCCGAGTGGCCAATTCACGCTGTCCAACCTCAAGCCCGGCAGCTACGCTATATCCGCCTACGCCTTGGACCAAGCGCAGCTGGCCCAGCAGGCATGGGGCCAGGCCTACAACTACGCCACCGTCGTCAATGTGGGAAGCGCGGTCGCCCTCCAGGCGCCCGCCGCGGCTGCCGCGGGGGCGCCCGTCACCGCCACGGCGGCCGCCACCGCCCTCACCGACCCGGTCTATCAATTTTGGGTGGAGAATCCGAGTGGAGTATGGTCGCAGAGTGGCCCATACGGGCCCGCTCGGACGTTTCAATTCACGCCGGTGGCCGCCGGGACCTATCGGGTGGTCGTGTACGCCAAAGATCCGTACGCACCCAACACGGCAGCGTTCTCCGTCCGAGCAGTGAGCACGGTCACCGTGTCGGGGTAGCTGCTGCGCCAACCGCAAATATTTTTGCCGCGGGCGAAACAAATCGTGCGCTTCCTTCGTTACGCCCAGTGAGTGAATGAACACAGGACAGCATGTGCTCCGCTTGCTGGCGTGGAGGGAACCCGCATGAACAGGATGTTCCGCTGGTGGCCGGCCGCGATGGTGGCCGTGGCAATGGCCGCGTCGGCCTGCGGGGGATCCGTCACCACCAGCGCTCCGCTCCCTCACCCCACGCTGCGCACGGCGGTCAAGGCTGGCCGTGCGGGTGCGGTGGTGGCATCACCCCACCGGGTCGCTGGCAGCGGCGATTGGCCCACTTTGGTGTCTCGCGCCATTACCGCGGCGCCGATGTCATTTGCCGGAACACTGGTGGCTCCCACCATCGTGCCGCGCGGCAACAGCGCCACGGTCTCCATCACGGCGGACACCTATTCGGTGGCGCTGTACCAGTGCCCCACCGCGCTGCCCATCAACAGCTCGGCCATTGGGATCGGGTCCTGCGGGGCACCATCCAACTTGGCCGAAGCATTTGGCGCGACCACCTACCCCACCGCCGCGGTGCTCCAGCAAGCCACCCGGTATCAGACGCCGCCTGGCGTGCCGGTGGCCACCACCCTGGCCGGTGGGGTGCACGCCCAGCGGTGGACGGAGCCCGGGTCGGCCCACCCCATCGAGGTGGCTTGGCGGGCAGGCGGGTGGCACGTGGTGGTAGCGGGTGCCAGCGCCCTGGCCACGGCGCAGGCCACGGTCCGCCTTCTGGCCAGCTACCACTGGCCCAGCGGTCAGGGCTTGCTCACGGTGGACACCACCGCAGGCGCCATGCACGCATCGCTGCAGTGGGCGGTCGGCGACACCGTGTACTTCACCAGCGCCTCCCATGATCTGGCCCATGCGCTGGCCATGGCGGCCGCCATGAGGCGGTACCCGTGAAGAAGCCGGGGAAGCTCTGACGCCGCATCATCAAACGCCCATATAGAACGTTCCAGCAGCGGTGCACCCACGCTTCGGGAGCTCCCAGCAGGAATCGGCGCCGGCATTGGCGTACCTTGCTGGATCGCGTTCAGCCGCCTTTCGGAGAAAGGGGTTCGCCTATGGAACTGTCTCATGGCATGGGAGCAGCGGACGTGTTTCTCCACCCCTATCATCTGGATGACGTGCAGGCCCTCCACGAATTGGCCCAGGAACCCGCGCCTGCCGGGTTGGAAGGTGCCCCTCGCCCAGCGCCAAGCGTGGCTGTTGCAGTACGAGCTGCCGGAGAGCGAGCGATACCTGGCGGGCGGCGCCGCGTGGCCAGCCCCTCGGCGACCTGAACCGGCGAGTCTCCATCGTGGAGCTCCTGAGCGGCCAGCTCGCGGGATTGTGCTGCAGGGGAATCAAGACGGGTTTGCCCACTGCCAATCGCGAGGTGGTGTATGCGGTGGCGGACCGATTTCGCGGCCGCGGATATCCCACCCAGGCGACTACTGCCACCGTAGAGTATTTGCCGAGCCAGACCGCGGTCACGGCCGTCAGCGGCGTAGCACACGACGGCAATGCGGCCTCCGAGCGGGTACTGGAAAAACGCGGGATCCGCTTGGGCGGCACGCTGGGCATCGATGAGGCACCTCATCACCACGGTCAGCGGTCGCGGTGCGTCGGCCCGTAAGTTGGTGGGTCCCGTGGGAGCTGCCTCTATCCAGGCGCGCGCTCCGCCGGGAAGCGTTACCGCATAGGAGCTCACGAGGGCTCGCGCGACCACGCGCCGCGGTCCTGTTCAGGGCTCACGGCTCCACGACCTGAGACCGTCAGCGATTCAGGCGGCGGGGGGCACCTCCCCCGCGGGCTGGACGCGCACCCACGCCGCCAGTTCCCCAGGTAGCGACGCAGTTCTTGGGCGACCGCCGCGATCGCCTTCGGGGTGCTCCGTCGGCCACGCTGGGTGCGCAGTCGTGCATGGAGGCGCTGTTGCGTCCGCCAGCTCATGCCCTCACCGCCGGCTCCCACGCCGTGGATCCCGCGGGCGGCAGCAGCCCCCAGCGCAGCAGAGTGCCCTTCACCCGCTGCCGCGCCCGCTGGCGGAACTACACCGGCGTCAGCGACTCCGCCCGCCTCGCGTCCGCCAGGTGGCGCGCATCGCGCCGGTCGGTCTTGATGCGGTCCGTCGGCCGCGTGGGCACCAGCCCTGGCGCGATGACTTGACACGCGACCCCCATGGCCACCAGCTGCCGCTGTAGCCCAAACCCCGTTGGCCCCGCCTCGTAACACGCCAGCAGCGTGCCCCGGTCCGGCTGTGGGCGCCACCCAATGCCGCATGGCGGCCGCGTCCGCCGCCAGCACGCCCGCCTCCACCGCCGGCGTGCGGCCCGGTGCCGCCACCGCCACCGCGATCGTCGCGGCACTCACATCGAACTCCACAGCCCGCGTATACTCGCTCATAGAACCAGCATCCCATCGTATGCGGCTCTGTGCGCTGTCGCGTTCCCGCGCGTCGTTAGTGGAACTCGAGGCACTTGCGATTAGTGGAGACGGATGCTTGTCATGCTATCTACAATCGACGGCCGAGTGCGAATTCCATGCGACTCATCATGCAGAGGCAGAAGGACTTTCCATCCCAGCCGCGAATCTAATCCGGAGTGCTAATGCCTCTCGCGACTGGAATAGGGGGACGGCTATCGTGGTGCAAGCCGGACATCAGGAGGCGACTCGCTCCGCTCCCCACCCCCCGCGGGTTTCTCCTGCACTCCTGCTGGCGGTCGCGATTCTCCTCTTCGGATCAGTTCAGGTGTTCATCTCCCTGCACAAGTATTACACCTTACAAGCCCACACCATGGATTTGGGCTACTTCGAGCAGGTGTTATGGAAGATTGCGCACGGGGATTGGTGGGCTTATTCGACGGTCTTTCACACGCCAGCCCTCGGGGCCGACGGGTGCGTGTGGCTGTATCCACTGGCCTATGCGTTTCGCTACCTCGGCGGAGCCGTCGTCCTCTTCGTGGTCCAAGCCGTCGGCACCGGTCTGGCGTCGTGGGGACTGTACCGGGCGGCTCGGATTCACCATCTCGGGCCGTGGACGGCCGCTCTGGTGGCCAGCGTCTTCTTAATCT
>JAJZWV010000038.1 GCA_021846505.1 Bacillota bacterium | reverse complement strand
ATACGCGCCCCGCTTCAGGCGGGCCACCAGGTCCGCCCGCCGGTCCTCCAGGTGCTGGCCATAGGTTGTCCTGCGGACCCGGTCCACGCCCGGGGCGCCGTGGCGGTTCATCAGGAGATACGGGTCGCGCAGGAACTCCTCGGTGAGGTGATGGGCCAGGGCGGTGAACCGCTCGTGCGGCGCCGCCTGCGCCCGTGCGGCGATGCGATCCCATCCAGCGTACGTTTCGTATTCCTCCTCTGCGTGAGGGACTCGACGGGACGGGACCGCGGACACCGCGGACGGCCTTCCCCCTGTACGCGGCTTTCCCGCGCTCCGCGTCCTATGCCGTCCTCCGACTCCTCCCGGCGCGTTTGCCGCCCTCGGGCCTTCGCCTGGGGTGCGGCATACGCTTGCGCGACCCCGGGAGGTCTCCCCTGTTCCGACGGCCCAGCTTTCCGCCCTGCCGCGCTCGGCGACCCCGCCGAGGTCACCGCATCCTCGCCTATACCGGATGCTTGTTGTTGCCTTCCGGGTTTCCCCGCCCGTCGGCCCTCGGATCATCTTCTTACGAGGCTCCATCGCTTCACCCTTGCGGGTTGCGGCCTGGTCGTCGCGCTGTCTACGCTTCGCGACCGTCCTCGCGGACGGCCCCGCCAGACTCGCTTCGCCGTGGGCGGCTACCCCTTCGGCGGTTGGAATCGCACCAACTCTGTGCAGCCAGCTTCATGGCGCACGGGAAATGTCAGTGGCGCCATTGGGGAGTGTAGGGCTGGCGCTTACAACTGCGCAGTTTGAGGCAAGACCGCCACCGGGCAGACTGCGATGGCGCGGTCGATTTCACTACCGTGATACCCGCCGCACAGTCACCAACGCCGGGCTGTTCCCCGACACCCTGATGGAAAATGCCGCCCATGATTTCGGACCTCGATGCAGCGTGGGGCAGACGGCGGGGTCAATCTATTCGAGTGCGAGGCGCGCTCGTACCGGGGGGCGGCCGCCGCTACACCTGAATGCTCAGCCGCTGCGCCACGCGCTTTAAGTCCTCCCAGGTTTCGACTTTCTTGCGAGGGTCCCGCAGCAGGTACGCGGGGTGATAGGTAGGCATCAAGGCGCGGTGGCCCAGCGTGGTCCACACACCCCGGATGGCGGAGATGCGCACTCCCGGCCCCATCAGGGCTTCTGCGGCCGTCCGGCCCAGGACCAGCACCACTTCCGGATCGACGAGGGCGATTTGGCGGGCCAAAAAAGGCGCACAGGCTTCTGCCTCCGCGGGGGTCGGATTGCGATTCTCGGGAGGCCGGCACTTCACGACATTGGCAATGAACACCTCGTGCCGCTCCAGGTGAATCGCCCGGAGCATATCGGTCAGCAACTGGCCAGCCCGGCCCACGAACGGGCGGCCGGCTTCATCCTCCTGCTGGCCGGGGCCTTCCCCCACCACCATCAGGCGCGCATGCAGAGGGCCCTCACCGGGCACAGCGCGGGTGCGGCCTTGATGCAGGCCGCAGGCCACACACCGCCCCACCTCCTGGGCAATCTTGTCCAGCGAGTCCGGCACGGGCGGTCCCATTTCCTCGGGCATGTGCTTCCGCTCCCCCGGCGCCAGTTGCACTCAGTGTAGTGCGGGCGTCCGACCGTGTCCATGCATGCGTGAGGGTCAGAGGCCGCTCACCTGCTGCCCCCCGATGTACACCGCCCGCGTGGTGGCCTGCACATGAGTGAGCGGATTGTCCGTAAACAGAGAGAAGTCCGCCTCCAAGCCCACCCGCAGCGCCCCCACTCGGTCTCCGACGCCCACAATCTGGGCCGGCACGCGGGTAATGGCCGCCAGCGCGAGCGACTCCGGCATCCCCGCCCGCACCGCCAGCCCAGCATACATGGGCAGATACTGCGATGGAATCACTGGGTGGTCTGAGCAGATGGCCGTCGCCACCCCTGCCTTCGCCAAGGTGGCCGGGGTGGCGAAGCTTTTGTGGCGGGTCTCCGCCTTGTTGGCCGCCCCGAATGACGGGCCGACCACCGCAGGCACCCCCCAGCCCACCACGTCATCCAGAATAAAGTGCGACTCGGTGGCATGATCCATCACCCAGCGCAGGCCAAATTCGCTGGCAATGCGGTGGGCAGTGGCAATGTCGTCAGCGCGGTGGCAGTGCACCCGCAGGGGGATGTCTCCTCGCACCACCATCGCCAGGGCCTCCAGCTTCGGGTTGTAGTCGCGCGCACCCGCCGGCGGCTGATTGGCATACCGGCGAGCCCGCTCCAGCCACTCGCGCAGCACCGCCGCCACGCCCGGCCGGCTCACGGGGCGCCGCTTGGCGTTCGCGCCATGCACACGGCGCGGGTTTTCTCCCATGGCGGCTTTCATGCCGCCGGCCGGGACCATCACCATCTCTTCGGCGGTGCGGCCCACCAGGTGCACGGTGCACCCAATGCCGCCAATCACGTTGGCGGACCCCATCGTCACATACGCCGTCGTAACCCCCGCGGCCAGGGTCTCCGGGATGGCGGGGTCGCGTGGATTGAGACCGTCCAGCGCGCGCACGTCGGCCGTCACGGCCTCCGTCGCTTCATTGCCGTCCGACGCGTCGCCGGACTCCCCCTTAGTGGACAGCCCGATATGGCTGTGGGCGTCCACAAAGCCGGGGAGGCACCACAAGCCCTGCCCATCCAGCACCGGCACGCCGGCGCTCGGCGTATAGTTCGACTCCACCGCTGCGATGCGCCCGTCCGCGTTGATCAGGAGGCCCCCACGCTCGACATAGCCCAGCTCGGCATCCAGCAACTTCACATTCGTCACCGCAAACGGCGTCATGCTTTCACCTGCCCCCACTGCAATTCAACCACCGGCATCATTTCACCAACCACACGGCCCGCATAGTTTTCCAGCGGCAGCACCGCCATCGCCGCCAAGCGCCCGCGCGCCTCCTCGGGCAGCACGGGCAGCAGGCTCAGCACAGCGGCGGCCAGTGAGCGGCGCGCACGCGTGCCGCCATCATCCATCTTCAGGGCCACACCCCAGCCGCGCTCGGGCAGCACCGCACAGTAGACGCCCTCAGCCCCCGCCTTGGACATCACCCGGCGCTCGGTGGCGTCCGCAATGCGGCACTCCAGACGGCCCTCGCCGGACACCAGGCCGGGATGCTCCCGCATCGCTTCGGCCACCAGCAGGCCCGCGGCGGCCTCCGCGTCCGGCAGCCCGCGACCATCGTACAGGCGCGCGTACGCCCAGGCCATGCGGGACAGCGGGAGATAAAACGTAGGCACCCCGCAGCCGTCCACCCCTGTCGCCAGCTGCCCGGCGGACATCCCGGTGAACAGTGCCACCGCGGCCCGCACCGCTTGCTGCACCGGGTGGCCGGCGTCCAGGTAGCCCTCGGGTGGCGCACCCAAAGCGGCCGCCGTCAGCAGCATGCCCGCATGCTTGCCAGAGCAGTTGTGGTGGAGGGGAGTCGGGGCCAGTCCCGCCCGCCGCATCGCAGCGGCGGTGGGTTCGTGCTTAGGCCAGTGCACGCCGCACTGCAAGTCGGCTGCGGTCAAGCCCGCGCGCTTCAGCAAGCGCTCCACCCGCGCCTGGTGGCGCGGCTCGCCGCTGTGGGACGCGGCCGCCATCGCCAGGTCGGCCGCGTCCAGCTGAAACTGGCCGGCGGCTCCTGACGTCACCAGTGGCAGCGCTTGAAAAGGCTTGGCACTGGAGCGCCAATATGTTTCGCGGTGGGGATTGCCGAGCCACGCCACCAGGCGCCCCGTGCTGTCCACCACCACCCCGTCCGCCCGCACGACGCTTTCCACCCGTCCTCCGCGGCGGACTTCCACCGCCGCCTCAGCCAACGAACTGGGCTCCCACCGCAGTCCGCGCGCCGCAGGCAGCCACAAATGCTTCAAACAAGCGGTCCGCGTGGGCCTGGTGGCCCACCAGCGTCTCCGGGTGCCACTGCACGCCCACGGCAAAGCGCGGCGATCGCCCGCGGTCCAACTCCCCGGCCGCCTCCATGGCCTCGATCAGGCCATCCGGGGCATGGGCGGCCGCGCGGTACCCCGCCGGCACGCGATCCACCGCCTGGTGGTGAAACGAGTTGACCGCCAGTGTCCCGCCGCCCGTGATCCGCGCCAGCCTCGACTCGGGCTCAATGTGCACCGTGTGGCTGGTGACGTGGGTGGGCTCGGCCTGCGAGTGGTTCAGCGCGGAGGGCTGCGCGCGCGGAATGTCCTGCACCAAGGAGCCGCCGTACGCCACCGCCATGGCCTGCATGCCCCGGCAGATGCCCAGCACCGGCACATCCGGCGGCAGCGACCGCAGCAGCAAAATTTCCGCCGCGTCGCGCTCCGCGGAGTAGGCCGCCCAGTCGGTGCCCTCATCCGCGGCGCCAAACAGCGTGGGAGCAAAATCGCCGCCGCCCGTCAGCAGGAGGCCGTCCACCACTCGGAGGGCCTCGGCATCCGGAACGTTGGGCAGCAGAACCATCGCGGCCCCGTGCCGAGCCAGCGCTTGGATATAGGTGACGGCCACACCGTCATAGGGGGACGAGCCACGGTCCGCATGCCGCGTCGTAATCCCCACCACCGGTTTCATCGTGCTTATGCTTCCCCTTTTCTGATCCACGGGCCCGCGAGACCGCCGGGGCCCTCCAATAGCTTCCGACTGACCCGCGCTACACGTCCAGCAACCCTAGGGAAATGGACAGCGCACGGTCTACGCGCTCCATGATATGCGGGGCGAGCTGGCCGACCCGGTCCTTCAGCCGCCGCTTGTCGAGGGTCCGCACCTGCTCCAGCAGGACAAGGCACTCCCGGCCCAGCGGCGACTCCTCGCGGGCGACGGTGACATGAATAGGCAGGCGGCCCTTGCTGTGCTGCGAGGTGATGGCCGCCACAATCACGGTCGGGCTGTACCGATTGCCGATGTCATTTTGCAGCACCAGCACCGGGCGCACCCCACCTTGCTCGGATCCCACCACCGGCGACAAGTCCGCAAAGAAGATGTCGCCGCGGCGGACCGCCGCCCCTACTGGTCGTGGGGACTCGCCGCGTCCGCTTCGCACGCCAGCGGCTCCCACTGCTCGTCGCGCAGGTGGCAGTACATCTCGCCCCATTCGCGATACCCCGCAATCAGCTCATCCCGCAGACGCTCTCGGGCCCGCTGTTCGAGGTACCGGGCCACACTTTCGCGTATCAGGTCCGCCCGCCCCCGGTGCTGCTCCCGGCCCAAGTCGTCCAGCGCCTCCACCAGTTCTCGCGGCATGCGCACCACCAGCCGGGCTACCGACAACGATCGCTCCTCTTCCATCTGGCCGCCCCTCTTCCACCTCGGTCGGCTTGATGCCCGCATCTTGCCCGCCAGCTTTCTTCGGATGCTCCTTCAGCACGCACGCGTTTCAGACCGCCTTGATTATAGGCCAATTTCGTTCCCCGGAAAGAGGCTCGGCGGACCACTGCCGTGGGCGATCGAGCCCGTGCGCCAGCAGGCCTCCCGCGAGCGGCAAACGCCGCGGTGATCCTGGGCCGCCTCAGCGGACGATTTGCCTGCGAGCGTCTCGGGCCCACCTTCCCAGGTCCACTAAAGATGTGGTATGCTGTTACATATTAGCGAAACATATGGCTCTCTCTATATGGGCTCCCGTATGGATGAAATGGTGCGGCCGTGGCGTGGCATGGAAAACGTGAAGGGGTGGAGCATG
This sequence comes from Bacillota bacterium, assembly GCA_021846505.1. Lineage (GTDB taxonomy): Bacteria > Bacillota > Sulfobacillia > Sulfobacillales > JAIMBI01 > JAJZWV01. The sequence goes on along the minus strand of JAJZWV010000038.1, from coordinate 33,514 downwards.
CCTTGGTCGCGCATGCATAAGGACATTGCGCAGCGGCAGGTGACCGACGCCTTGGCCGCACATTTTTCCGCATGGTATGGACAGGGGCTGCCGGCCATTGCGGAGGTGCTCCCGACGGACTTGCCGGCGGTGCACGTGACCGACCGCCGGGTGGATCGCCTGTTTCGCCTGGTGGACGGGTCGCTCCTGGACCTGGAGTTTCAGACGGCGGCCGATCCCGTGGTCGATCGCTTTCTGGATTACGCGGTGGACCTGTGGCACCGGTACCACTCACCGCTGCAGACGGTGGTGCTGCATCTGGGGCCGCCGCCGGCGCCTCCTCTGCCCAGCCGGATCGAGGGGGGCTGGCTGCAGTTCCAGCTCGAGCGGACCTTTGTGGGCGCGCGCGACGGAGCGGCCACGTGGCAGCGGCTGCAAGCGAAGCAGGCGTCGGGGCCCGCGGCCGACTGGACCGGCGTCGATGTATTGGACGTGGCGCTGCTGCCGTACATGCGCGACCCCGCCGCGACGGCCGCCGCCCGCGTCGGGCGCGCGATCCAGGTGGCAGCCGCGATGCCGTCTCCCTGGGCGGAGGCGGCGGTGGCGTGCGTCGTGGGCATGGCGCCAGCCGAGCTGGCGGTGTTGGTGCTAAAATGGCTGCAGGAGGTGCGTTCGGTGCGGTCCGTTCTGGACGTGGTGGTGGAGGAAGCCGAACAGCGGGGCGAAGCGCGGGGCGAGCAGCGGGGCGAAGCGCGGGGCGAGCAGCGGGGCGAAGCGCGCGGCAAAGTCGAGGGCTTGCAGGCCGCGGTGCGCCAGACGCTGCTGCAGCGATTTGGCCACGCGTCTCGGGCCACCCGCACACAAGTAGCGGCCATCGACGACGCCGACCAGCTCTTGGCCCTGCTGGATGCCGTCGTATCGGCCACGAGCTTGGCCGACGCTACCCATGCGGTGGAGTTGGCGGTCGGGCCGTTAGTCTGAACCTCCCCACGGCTAAAGCCGGGGGGTTCTGAAACCTGGTGCCATGTCCCTTTGACCGGCTCTCCCTTGCGGTACACCATCCGGTCCTTTAGTTCCTGGCCAGCATTCTTTCTCGGACGACCCGCTCCGACTCCAGCCGGCAGGTAGCCGGCCAAAGGCGGACGGGAGAGCCCGTCCCCTCGCAGGTTGGTTTGTCGTTGCCCGCTCCCAAGCCGTCCGCATCGGGTTTCGCGCCTGGCCACGACGCACACGCCGCGGCGATTGGGAGGGCGTCGTCTTCCACAAAGCGCGCCAGATAGGCGCTGAACACATCGCGCGGCATGGCGACGGTGCCCTGCGGACACGTATGCACGCGCTCCGCGAGGCGCTTGGGGTGCTTGTCGCCACACAGCACCGCTGAGAGAGGGCCGTCGTCCGCGTGCTGAATTCGAGGACCTGCCCGCCGGCGCTTGCAGCCTTGCGGGTCAAGGCTGAGCCGTTCGGTCTTGAAGATCACGCCGCCCGTCAGGAGTTGGTTGGCTAAGCGTCCGTGCCGTCCGCGGCGGCGGGCGGCTTCACGGCGCCACAGATCTTGCAGCTGGAACTCGGTTTGGCGCTGGCGGACTGCGCGGCACCGGGTAGGCTTCTGGCTTCACGCGGCCCGGGTCATCGTAGAAATGGGGGTTATTGGCCCGCCGCTGGCGGTCCACATGGCACTGGAGCCGCCGAGGGCTGCGTGGCCCCGCAGCCCTCGGCGGCAAACGGCTCAAGACGCGCCGTGGTCTCGCCCACCGCCGCCAGGGTGGAGGTCCCAGGTCCAATCCCTGCACCTCATTGCCATAGGCATCGCGAAAGGCGCCCGTCTTGGGATCGCGCTTGCGGTACGGCAACCCCTCGCACACCACCTGGACCGCCCAGCGCCCTTCGTCATCGGCAGCACCAATCGGCCCCACACCAGAGCGCCGTCCCGCCACCGTAGCCCGGCGGCATTCGACGTTCCTTCTGAGCTGGCCAGGTGGTGCAGGCCGCGCTTCCCTGTGAAGCGGGCTTTCTTGGCGCGTCCGGGGGCCATCTGGCTCATGGCGCCAAACGCCCGGCGGGCCAAGATCTGCCCCAGCACCGCGGCCACATCGCCGATCCAGGACGCATGAATGCCGCTCGCATCGCGGGACAGCGCCGCCTCGGTGAACCCGGCCGCACGGCGGGCCAGTGCAAAGAGCAACGTGCGCTCCGCGGGGCGCGTCCGCGGGTGACGGCGGGCGTCCGCGTAGAGACGGGACTGGCGCCGCGCGGCCAGCCGCCGCACCCCTCGCCCACAGGGGCATTGTACAGGTGGCGCGCCACCTCACAGTGCGCGAGGAGCGTCCGCTCCTGGACGCGCGTGACGCGCAGCGGAATCTCGCACACAAACGAGGGCGTGCGCGGGCGGCCCGGAGTCGCCGATCGCTCTTGGGCACCGCCACGCCGCCCCCTCCTCACGGGGATCTATCCTTCGACGCCCTGCATCCACCATACCGGGCCCCGCCGTGGGCACGAACGATGTGAGACGGTTTGGCCCGGACGAACCAAAGGGCTTTCATCCCCAGGGCTAGAGCCCAGGGCTTTTCGCCCCGATGTGGTAAGGGCGCGCGCCGTATGCGCCTGGCGTGTTGCTGATGGCCCAGGGACGAGTGTGCTCACCAGTGCACGGCGGCCGGCGCGGGCCTCCGACAGCTGCGCTCAGGGAGCCTCGTGGGGATCGCGGTACACCCGCGGCACGCGATCGCTAATCCCGCACACAACTTCGTAGGAAATGGTGCCGAGCCACTCCGCCCAGTCGGCTGCGCGGATGGCCTCGTTGCCCTGGCGCCCCAGCAACACAACGGGATCTCCCACATGCACTGGCGCCGCGAGAGGTACAGCCAGCGTCAGCTGGTCCATGGAGATGCGCCCCACTATGGGCGCGCGCAGGCCGCCCACCAAGGCCGCCCCGCGGTTGGACAGGGCGCGCCGCACGCCGTCGGCATAGCCCGCAGCCACCGTCGCGATTTGCTGAGGGGCCGGCGCGCGATACGTGTGCCCATATCCCACGGCAAACCCACGCGGCACCGGCTTCACCATCGTCACCACGGACGTCAGCTCCATCGCCGGCGACAGCGGCGGTGCGCCAGGCCAAGGCTCCAAGCCGTATAGCGCGAGCCCTGCGCGCACGCCATCCGCCTGCAAGCCCGGGAACCTCAGCGCCGCGGCGGAGTTGGCTGCGTGCACAGGCACGGACCAACCGCGCTGGCGCAGCCTTTCCACGACCCGGAGCAGCTGGCGGTACTGCTCACCGGTCCAGGTCGCGTCCTCGTGGTCTGCGTCGGACAAGTGGGTCATCAGGCCCGCCCACTCAATAGACCGCCAGCGCCCGAGCCGCTCCGCCAGAGCCGGCACGTCCTGCGGCGCTGCCCCCACGCGCCCCATGCCCGTATCCACCTTGAGATGCACGGCCACCCGCCGCCCCGCCACCTGCGCCGCCGCGCCCAGCGCGTCAATCACGGGAGGGCTGAAAGCGATCGCCTCCAAGTCCGCGCTCACCACCCCACCGGCCTGCTCCGGAAGGATCGGGCCCAGCACTAAAATACGGCTGGCAATGCCGGCGCGGCGCAGGGCCCAGCCCTCCTCCGGGAGTGCCACCGCCAGCGCGTCGGCCCCGGCTCTTAAGGCCGCCAACGCCACCGGCACGGCACCGTGGCCATAGGCATTCGCCTTGACCACCGCCCACAGCATAGTGCCCGGCGCCAGCGCCGCCCGCACCGCCCGCACGTTGGCAGCCACGGCCGCCAAGCTGACCACGGCTTCCGTTCGGCGGGTAGCTCCGGTCACCAGACCCACTCCGGCCAGTCCGCCGGCACCGTGAGCGGCAGTGCACCCGCCAGCGCCTTCGTGAGGTCTTCCGCCGAGCCCCCAGATGGGCCGTAGGCCCATCGCATGTGCAACCCGGCCGCCCCATGCCACCACGCGCCCAGCCGGGCAGCGGCCAAGGGATCCAGGCCGCGCGCCAGCAAGCTTCCAATCATGCCAGCCAGCACATCGCCCGAGCCCGCCGTGGCCAACTCGGGGCCACCCGGCCAGTTGGCGTACGCCGGCCCCTCCCCCTGTCCAATCAAGGTGCGCCGCCCCTTCAGCAGCACGACGCCGCCGGTGGCGTCGGTTAGCTGCCGAAGCGCGGCACGGCGGTCGGCGGACACTGCCGTGGGGTCCACCGCCAGGAGCCGCGCTGCCTCTCGCACATGCGGGGTGAACACCGCCTCCGGCCATCGCGGCCGGCCCACCGCCACATACGCGGCGAAGGCGCCCGCATCAACCACCACGGGCCGACGCGCCCGGCGCACCGCCTCCAGGAGCGAGGCGTGCACCGTGGCACCCGGCCCGAGCACCACCGCGCCGGCTCGGCCCAGCGCCGCCTCAGCCTCCTGGGAAAGCAGCAGGGCGCCCTCGGCACTTTCGGGCAGCACCCGCACCACCGCCGGCAGGAAGCGAATGCGGTCCGCCCCTGCGGCCGCACACCATATCTCGGCGTAGCCCATGCCCGCGCGCATGGCCGCCGCCGCCGCCAGCCCGGGCGCCCCGCTGTAGCGGGCGGAGCCGCCAATGATCATCAGGGTGCCGCGCGCATATTTGTCGTCGTCCTCCGCGCGGCCCGCCGGCCATTGGTCTGGCAGCGCCATCTGCAGCTCGCGGCCCGGCTCGGCGCCCAGCCCGATGTCTGCCACTGAAATGCGGCCCATCGCGGCGGCGGCGGGCGGCAACAGGTGAGCCGGCTTTAGGGCGGCGATCGCGACGGTTTCGACAATGCCGCGCGGGAGGGGTCCCCACACCTGGCCGGTGTCTGCATTCACACCCGTCGGCAGGTCGACCGCTAAAATGCGCTGCCCGCTAAGCTTGGGCCACCACGCGTCCCAGGGCGGCTGAAGGGGGGCGCGCTGCCCCGTGCCCAGCACGGCATCCACCACCAGGTCTGCCCACGCGAGCGATGGCCCCAGCTGCTCTGCCGCCACTGGCGCGGCGCCCGCAGCCCACGCGCTGGACATCAGCTGGGCGGCCTCGGCAAACCGCGGCGGCGCGGGCATGAACACCCGTGGCGGCCTGCCCGCGAGCGCCAAGCGCCGGGCGGCCACCAGCCCGTCGCCGCCGTTTCTGCCGGACCCCACGAGAATCAGGGGCTTGCTGGCGCCCCATGCCTGCACGCGGCGCGCGACCGCGGCCCCCGCCGATTCCATCAGCCACGACTCCGCGATCCCCATCGCCGCTGCCCGGCGATCCGCCGCCTGGGCTTCGCGGGCGGTCCACACCGGCAGTGTGGCGCCGCCAGCGCCCCTAGGATTCATTCGAGCCACCCTGCCGCGCCTGCAGCACCGCCACCGCGATGGCGAAGGTGCGCTCATGAGTCAGCGATACCAGCACCTCGAGCCCCCGATCTTCCATCCACTGGCCCAGCGGGCCGCGCACCGCCACGGGCGGGAGCTGGTTGAGCTGGCCGCCCACGACGATGTCGGACCAGGCCGCGCCGCGGAATCCGCCGGCCGCTTTCACAATAGCCTCTTTGGCAGCAAATCGCGCCGCCAGCCGCTCCCATCGATTTTTTCCCTCGCCAGCGTACGCCAGTTCCGCGGGGTCAAACAGCCGATCCAGCAGCCGTGGGCGGCGCTCCGCCGCCTGCTGAAATCGCCCGACGTCCACTGCATCCACGCCCACGCCCTCAATCACCGGCGGGAGCCTTCAGCACCAGCAGCCAGACGGCATCACTCACATCCGTGGCCGACAGCAAGGTAAAGCCGGCCGCCCGCCCCTGCTCACCGGCGTCAGACCGCGAGACGCGCGCGGCCACCGGCGGGCCTATCTCGGTTTCCACCGGGCGCCAGTCTCCAATGGCCAAGAGTCCCCCGGGCTTAAGCACGCGCCGTGCCTCCGCGAAGCTGGCGTCAATTCCGCCCCCTTTTGGCGCGTCGTGCAGCAGCTCATGGTAGATGGCCATCCACACCATCCGGTCCGCCGTGGCTGCGGCCAGGCTGGTGGCCGCGGCGGTGCCGTCGCACACCGCCACCTGCGGGTGGCGTCCGTCTTGAAAGCGCTCGGTGAGGAGCGCTCGCGCCTGGGGACTCGGGTCGACCGCCCACACCTGACCCGCCTGCCCAACGGCCAGCGCCAGCTCCTCCACCAGGTAGCCGCCGCCGGCCCCCACATCGGCCACCGCCATGCCCTCGCCCAGTGCCAGCCCCTGCAGAATGGCTGACCGCGGAAACCACCGCTCTCGCCGTGGGCTCAGCAGTAGCTCCTGGCGCTCCCGACTGTTCCAAGGATTCTCCACTGCGCTTCTCCCTCCCGCTCGTCCCGCTGGCCGCCTCCCTGATCGCCTCTGCCATCACGTGGTCTCTGGCCCGCCGACCCGCTATCCGCCCTCACGCCTTCCATGGTACCAAGATTGCGGATAGCGGCGGCGCCTGCTTAATTGGTCCCAGGCGGTTGCCCGCAACTGCTGGCTTGACTGTAATCCAGGAGGACGAAGGCAGTCGCAGTTCGCATTTCCGGACATCCAAACCCCCACCCCACAGCTCCACTAAGCCGCTTCGATCGGTGGAATGGACGTGCACGTGCAGACGATGCTGGGCACCGGAGCGGTGGCGGTGGGACTGGGGGCGGCGGCCAGGCGCCCCCCTACAAAGCCACCTGCACCATTTGCCATGGCGCCACGGACTCGGGTGCCGGGTGTGTGCCCGCCCCTCATCGGCAAGGCGTCCTCAATTCACCTGGCGGGGCTCAGACCCACCCAGAATCAGCTGTCCCAATTCAACGACGCGTACATGCCGAAGCTGAACCCTGGCTCATGCACCAAGCGGCAAGCCAGCAGCGTGGCAGGCTTGCCGTTTCGTGCCAATAGGCGCAACGGGAAAGCTGCCGCGGCGGCGCGGCCCACCGGGCCAGCCACACCCTGCACTATCATCCGTCCGCCACAACGTGCCATCTCGCTGGTGGCAAGCCGCAGCCGCGTGTCGAGCTTCAACTTCAGCGGCGAGGGCACAAGCGCCAGGGCCATCACCGTGCGCGTGGGCGGAAAGGCCACGGGGACCGCCGGCAGCAAGGGACTGCTGCCGCACTCCGCCGCCATTGTGACTAACGTGCCCACAGCACGGTGCTGGCGTTTCCCGGGGCCGAAGTGCCCTGCGCCACGACCGGCGTGGCGTCGGAATCCACGGCAAGCTTCACGCTGACGGCCAGCAAGGCCGGGACCTACCGGATGGCGTGCCTGGCGCCCGGCCACGAGCAGCTGGGCATGTGGGACACCCGGAAGGCGGCGGCTTCGGGCTTCCCAGCATGTTGCTCCATCCAGCGACTCCGAGGGCCGATAGCGCTTAGCCGCCGGGGTCATGCCTGCCCAAAAGCCTGCGGAATCTTGATACTTCTTACACATCTGCCTGGGACACTGAGGTGGGTGATTTGTCCATTGCGGCCCCAAACACTGGAGGCGACTTAGGAGCGTGTCTTCCCATAGTGCAGCGACACTGGGATCCGAGGTGCCCCGAACGCCCAGGCGGAGACGGCTAACAATGCCGCGAGTGGTGGCGCTGGCTGGCGGCACCACGGTACTGCTGGCGGGACTTACATATGCGGTGGTGTCGGCCGGGCGGTCCCCCGCGGGGCCTCGATTTGCGACGGCCCCGGTTCGCCGGGGCACCGTGTCGCTGGTTTATCAGGCAACGGGTGAGCTCGCGCCCGCCCAGACGGACACAGTCAGCCTGCCCGCTGGCGCCTCAGTGTCCTCGCTGCCGGTCCGTGCTGGCCAATCCGTCAGCGCCGGCCAGGTGCTGGCAGCCTTCTCAGATCCCGCGCTGGCACTGCAGCTGGCCAACGCCCAGGCCGCGCTGCTGAAAGCCGAGCGTGCGCTGGCCGCACTTCAGTCGCCCGCTAGCGCCGCCAGCACGGTGGCCGCAGCGCAAGCCGCCCTGGCCCAGGCGTCCGCTCAAGTATCCGCGGACGAGACGGCGATTCAGCAGCTGACCGTGGCCAGCTCGGCCTCGGGCACCGTGACGCTGCTGGTGGCGCCGGGACAGGCTGTAGCGGCCAATCAAGTGGTGGCCACCGAAGGCGCGGCCACCTACGCCGCACCCGACGCGGGCACGGTGTCGGCCGTGCACGTAGCCAGCGGGGCGCGGGTGGCGCCTGGCCAAGCACTGGTCACCATCAGTGACCCTCAGCTGTCGGCCAAGCTGGCCGCCGACCAGGCCACCGTCGCTGAGGACCGCGTGGCGCTGGCCAGCGCACAGGCGGCCGGCAGCGCGGCCAGCCAGGCGGCCGCCGTGGCAGCGGGCCAGGCGGCCGTCTCCGCTGACCAAAACACGGTCACAACCCTCAGCCAAGCGGTGGCGGGCCTTAAGGTCACGGCCCCGTTTGCGGGTCAAGTGGTTTACGCCAGCACCTCCGGGCCCGGGTCCAAGGTCGTGGTGCTGGACTCCGCGAGCCGCATGGTGAGTGTCCCTATTCCGGAGACGGAGCTGCAGTACCTGCGAACCGGACAGGCCGCCGCGATTTCGCTGCCGGCCTATCCCGCGGACAAGTTTTCCGGGTCCGTCTCCGCGATTCCACCGGTGGGCCTTTACGCCAACGGAGTCGCATCGTTCAACGTCCAAATCTCGGTCGGCGGCATGAGCGGCGTGCACTACTACAACTTATCCGCCAACGTCGCGATTCAGCTCAAGTCGGTCCGCGGCCAGCTCGTGGTGCCGCTGGCCGCGCTCGGCCGCAGCCACGGGCATGCCCTCGTCCGGCTGCTCACCGCGTCGGGGCAAGTCCGCGCCGTACCGGTTCGCGTGCTGCTGACCTCTACGGCGACGGCCGCAGTATCCGCGCCGCACCTGGCTGTGGGGGAACGCGTCATCATCGCCGAGCCCGCCGCCACCGGCGCCCAGCGCAAGCTCCGCGCCAAGGGCCGGGCGGTGCACGGAGCACGGAGGGGCGGTGGGGGCCGCCGCGGCGGTGGCAAGCCATGATCCGAGTGCAGCAGCTGGTCAAGGACTACCACCTGGGCGACAGCCGGGTGCGGGCGTTGGATGACGTGACGTTCGAGATTCCCACCGGAGCGCTGGCCGCCATCACGGGCCAGTCCGGATCCGGCAAAACGACCCTGCTGAACGTGCTCGGTGGGCTGGACACGGCCGATGCAGGCCGGTATTGGCTGAACGGACGCGACGTGAGCCACTTCAACCCGATCGAGTGGTCTCGCGAGCGCAACCGCACTATTGGTTTTGTATTTCAGTCCTTTAACCTGTTGCCCGCCCTGACGGCGCTGGGCAACGTGGAGCTGCCCCTCGTGTACCGGCGGGTTCCGCCGCGCGAGCGCCGCCGCGTGGCCGAAGAGGCGCTCGCGGCGGTAGGGCTCCCCCACCGCGGGCACCACCGGCCGAGCCAGCTTTCGGGCGGCCAGCAGCAGCGAACGGCCATCGCCCGCGCCCTGGTGGGCAACCCGCCCCTGCTGCTGGCCGACGAGCCCACCGGCAACTTGGATGCGGAAACCGGCAGCGAAATTTTAGGCCTCCTGGAGCACCTGCACCGCCAGGGCCGCACCATCGTCATCGTCACTCACTCCACTGAGGTGGCGTCGCGCGCGGAACTGGTCCTCAGCATGCGCGACGGGCGCCTCCTGGCGCCGGGCGGAGGTGCAGCATGACATGGGCAGACGGATTGCGCACGGCCTGGGCTGGCATGTGGAGCAGCAAGCTCCGCGCGCTGCTCACGATGCTGGGCGTCATCATCGGAGTGGCCGCCGTCATCACCCTGGTGGCCATCGGCAATGGTGCGTCGAATGCGGTGGCGTCCCGCATTGAGACGCTGGGCACCAACGTGCTGTTTGTCACACCAGGGCCAGGCACGCCCTTCACGTCCAGCGAGGTGTCTTACATTCGCTCCAACACGCCCATGGCGCAGGTAGTGGTGCCGCTGCTGAGCAGCGGCGGCCAGCTTTCGCTGGGTACCTCCACCGTGGCCGCGCCGGTGGTGGGCACCACCCCCGGCTACGAGCGCCTGGGGGCCATTCACCTGGCGGCGGGCCAGTTCTTTACACCGGCCGACCTGGCGCTCAACCGCAGCGCCGTCGTGCTGGGGGCCAATGTCAGCCAGGCGCTGTTTGGCGGATCCAACCCCGTGGGGGCGCACGTGTCCCTCCTGGGCCAGCGGTTCACCGTGGTCGGCGTGCTGCAGCCGGTGGGCCAGGGCCCCGGGGTCAGCCAGGACAATTCGGTATTTATCCCGCTCCCGGTGGCGCAGTTTCTGCTGCGCACGAACGCCTTGTCTGCGGTGCTGGTGGGAGCGCCGTCCCCCGCCGCCGCCTCGCTGGCGCAAGATCTGCTGGCCAACCTATATGCCAATCGCTTTGGGTCCACCTCGGCGGTCAGCGTCGCCTCGGAGGACCAGGTGTTGGCCACGCTGTCAGCCACGCGGGCCACCTTCACCAACCTGCTGGCCGGCACCGCCCTGATTTCGCTGGTGGTGGGCGGCATCGGCATCATGAACATCATGCTGGTGTCGGTCACCGAGCGCACCCGCGAAATTGGGGTGCGGCGGGCCGTGGGGGCGGTCCCGGAGGATGTAGTCCTGCAGTTCCTGCTGGAGGCCATGGTGCTGAGCTTGAGCGGCGGGGCGCTGGGCGTCGGCCTGGGCTGGGTCATGGTGCACTTTGCGCCGCTGGTGGTGAAAAGCCCCGCCGCCTTCTCGCCCGACTCCGTCGTCTTGGCGTTTGTCTTCAGCACCATGGTGGGCCTGGTGTTTGGCCTCTACCCCGCGGTCAAGGCCGCGCGACTGGACCCGATTGCCGCGCTGCGCTACGGCGGCTGAGGCACGAACCGGTGATTAGCTCTCCCGCGCCCTGAGCGGCCGCTGCTCCGTCGCCCCAGTTCGGCCGCAATCACCTTTGGGCGCGCGCCTTCGAGATTAGGACGCCGTCATAAAGTTCCTACGGCGTCGCTAAACCAGGGCGGCCGACCCCTGAACGCCTTTCACGCATCATTGCCTGACTGGCGCTCGCGAGCCGGGCGGCTCGGCGGACGGTTGATGGGGCTCGCTAGTGCATTCACGGTGCCACCTGCCGGCCGCTCACATACACCGCCTGGACGAGGTTGGTCCCATACCGATAGCAGGGCACCCGGTAGTCGTCCGCATCCCACACTACTACATCCCCCCACGACCCCGGGGTGAGCTGGCCCACATCCGTGCGGCCGACGGCCCGCGCGCCGCCGCGCGTCACGGCGGTCCACACTTCCTCCGGGGTCAGGTGCAGCCATGCGGCCGCCCATGGCAGCAGGGTGCCGAGGCAGCTGGTGGGTGAGGAGCCGGGGTTGCCATCCGATCCGATCGCGATGGGCACCCCGGCCTCAAGAAATTGCCGGGCGGGCGCCATGTGCTCGGGGTGCAGATAGCCGGCGGTGCCCGGCAGCAGCACGGCCACCGTGCCGGCCGCTTGCAGCGCAGCGATGCCCGCGGGGGACGTGTAGGCGCAATGGTCCGCGGACACCGCGCCCCACCGGGCCGCCAGGGCCGCCCCTCCGCCATCCTGCAGCTCATCTACGTGCACCTTGACCGCTAGGCCGTGCCGCCGGGCGTCGGCCAAATATGGATCCACTTCGGCGGGGCCAAACACCCCCGGCTCCAAAAACACATCCACAAATTGGGCACGGCCTGCCACGGCGGCGTGGGTGGTGGCCAGCTCCTCCAAAAAGCGCCCGGGCTGACCGGCGTGCGAGGCCGGCAGGGCATGCGCCCCCAGGTACGTCAGCACCAAGCGCATCGGGCCCTCGTCGCGGAGCCGCTCCGCCAAGCCCAGCAGGCGCAGCTCCCCTGCGGGATCGAGCGCGTAGCCCGTCTTCAGCTCGAGCGTGGTGGTGCCCGCCCGGAGTGCCTCACTCAGCCGCCGCCGGGTGGCGTCCAGCACCTCGCTGTCGGAGGCGGCATTGGTGGCCGCCACCGTGGCCAAAATGCCCCCACCCGCTTGCAGCATCTCCAGATACCCGGCCCCCCGCGCTCGGAGCGCCACCTCCTGGGCGCGCTGGCCGGCATACAGCAGATGTGTGTGGGCATCCACAAGGCCGGGAGTTGCCAGCCGGCCGCCCACGTCCACGGTGGGACTTTTGGCCGCGGCCGGCGGCAGACCGCTCTCGGGCCCCGCATACTGAACCCGACCGCCCACCAGCCACAGCGCGGCGTGCGCTTCCACCGCAAATGGAACTGCCTGGCCGGCCATGGTCACCAGCTGCCCCACGTTCCGCAGCACCAACTCCCCTGCGGGTGCTAGTCCCTCGTCTCTCGGGCTCACTGCCCCGACCCTCTCCCTTGACATCTACACCCCACTCTCGGCCGACTGGCCGCCATCCCGTCTCCCATCCGCCGTCCGCTCGCCGGCGGCCGCCGGCTCCACCGCCGCCAGGTCCAGGAGCTGGAGCTCAAGCACCTGGGCGGTCGTGAGCTCGTGCGCCTGCAGATAATACTGCGCGGACGCCAGGAGCGCGGCTAGCGGCACCATTCCCACCACTTCGCTGCCAGCCACGGCTACGCCAAAGCGCGCCGCTTCCCGGCGCACCATCTCCAGCGCTGCCGGCATAGGTGTCCGCCGGAAGTCCACCAAGTTCATGGACACCTGCATCTGGCCGCGGCGAGCGGTGTCCATCGGGAGCGCGCGCACGCCCACCAACCCCCCGCTGGAGCCCCGCACCGCCCGGGCCACCGCATCCGCGACGGACACTTCCGGCGTGGCCAGCCACACGTTGAAGGCGATGAGGGCGGGGCGGGCTCCCACCGCCACAGCACCCGCCGTGGGATGCGGCGCCGCCGGGCCGAAGTCCGGCCGGCCAGCCGGATCCGCCATTCGGGCCCGGAGCCCCTCGAATTCTCCCCGCCGGACGCGCGGCAACTCCCGGCGCGCGGGCCGTCGAGCGGCGTCGCCGTAAAGGTAAACCGGAACGTTGAGCTCGGCTGCGATGCGTGCGCCGACCGACTCCGCGAGCGCCACGCAGTACGCCATGGGGGTGTCACCCAGCGGCACAAACGGCACCACATCCGCCGCGCCGATCCGCGGGTGCGTCCCCCGGTGCTGGCGCAGGTCAATCTGGGCGACGGCCACAGCCACGGCCCGAAACGCGCCCTCGGCTACGGCCGCACCCTCGCCCGCGAAAGTGACGACGCTGCGGTGGTGGTCGGCATCAGCGGACGCGTCCAGCACCGACACCCCCGGCGCGCGGGCCGCCTCCACAATCGCCGCCACCACCTCCGGCCGGCGCCCTTCGCTGAAGTTGGCCACGCACTCCACCAGCATAGACAGTCCTCCTCGCCTCCGGCCGCAGCCGGCGGCGCCCCAATTCGACACACTCGCTTGGCGATCCCGGTGGCACCCGGTATGCTGACAATATTCGTAACACAACTCATCGCAGCGCCAGTCGGGGGGCGATCGCCACGGAGTCTCCGGTCCGCGAGCAGCCAACGGATTTGTCCGTGTGGACACGGTTTCAGCCTGGCCTGCTGCGCATCGCCTTCCAGCCCATTGTATCGCTGCAGCGCGGGCAGGCGTTTGGCCACGAAGCCCTGGCGCGCCCCATGACGGCGGCGGGCGAGCCCCTTCGCCCGGATGAGCTGTTTCGGTGGGCCCGGGCCAGCGGCGAGGCGGATGCGCTGGACCGGTTTGTGCTGGAGCGCATCTTGGCCGAGCTGGCAGGCCGGCCGCCGCGCGACACGCCGGTCTTTTTGAACGTGCTGCCCATCTCCCTGCCGCTGGTCACAGACCTGCTGCTCAGCCAAACCAGCGTGCCCCCGCGCCAGCTGGTGCTGGAGCTGGTGGAGGAAACCGCGGCCGGCCCCGACTTGGCGCGCTGGCTCCGAATGCTGCGCCGGCACGGGTATCGGATTGCGGTGGACGATGTGGGCGCGGGCTACTCGAGCCTCACCCGGCTCGTGGAGGTGCGGCCCGACTTCGCCAAGATTGACTTGGGGCTAGTGCGGCACATCGACTTCGACCCCGTCAAGTTCAGTCTGGTGGACGCCACCGCCCGGTTTGCGCAAATGAACGGCATCCAGCTGATTGCGGAAGGGGTGGAGTCGTCTGCCGAGCTCAACACCCTGCGCGAGCTGGGCATCGAACTGGCGCAGGGGTACTTATTGGGGAGGCCCGACTGGGCGATGCGGCCCGAGCCGGCCATTGCCCTGCCCCCGCTGCCGCAGCGCACCATGGCGCCCCCCGAGGTGCTGATGTCCTCGCTGGTGCGGCTCTTGAGGTTTGCGGCACGGGGCATGCGCCGCGGCGAGGGTGCTGCGGAGGCGCTGGTCACCATGGCCGCGCAGGTTAGCGGCGCCGACATGGTGGCGCTGCTGCAGCGGGTGGCGGGCCCAGTAGCCGCGGAGTGGCGCTGGCTCGCCTCCCAGGGCATCACCCGGCGCGAGCGCTTTCCAACCGAGGACTTGGAATTGGGCGAGCGGCTGTTTCAGCAGGAGCGCCCCATCGTGATGCAGCGCACGGCGCCCCGCAGCGGATGGCAGTCCCAGTCGCTGGTGGCGCTGCCGATTGTCGCGGACGGCCAGCCTTGGGGAGCACTGGTGATTGCGTATCGGGAGCCGGATCGGGTGCGGCCGCCGGTGGTGGAGATGCTGAGCGGCATGACCGCGCTGGTGGGCGTGCTGGCCGACGCCAGCGACCAGCCGGCCACCCCCACGGAACTGTCGGGCGAAGGCCTGCTGATGGCGGCGCGCGCGCTGAATCCCACGGCCGATCCCTCTGCGGCGCCGGAGGGCGACAGCTTGAAGGCATCCCTCCAGCATGTGCTCATGGCGGCGCTGAGCCTCACCGGCGGACACACCGGCTTTATCGGGTACACGGATGCGGCGCGGCGACATCTCCACTGCGTGGGCACGGACAAGGAACCGTTTGATTTGGACCTGGCCTCGTTCATGGATCCGTCGACCGACGACGGCCGCTCCTGCAACGGCGAGGCACTCCGGCTTCAGCAGCTGTCGGTGTCGGACGATGTCCGCACCGATGCGCGCATGCTTCCCTGGCGAGAGGACCTTTTGGCGGACGGCATTCTGTCGGCCGCGGCGGTGCCGCTCGTGGCCGAAGGCGAGCTGCTCGGACTTTTGAAGGTTTACCACGGCGCGATGGGGGCCCTCTCAGACACTGGGCGGCGCTCGCGCTTGGAAGGGCTGGCGGCCTTGGCCGCCGCCCTCATTGCTCGCACCGAGTCGGAGCGGCGGACGCGGGTGGCCAAGCAGCGCAACGACATTGTCTTGAATGGCCAGCGTCACCTGGCGGACGCCGCCAGCCGGGGGGGCGTCATCGAAGCACTGCTGGGCACGGTGCAGCGCCTGCTGCCGGATGGCCTGGCGGCGCTAGTGCAGCCCGGGCCGGACCAGCTGTTTCAGGTGCTGGCCACAGCCGGCGAAGCGGCTGGCTACTTTCAGCACTGGCGCGTGTCCGCCAATCCCGATGATCCCGCCGGCCGGCTGCCCGTGTCAGAGGCTTATCGAACCGGCACCACCACCTGGCTCTGCCCCGGCCGGGCCGAAAGCGGGAAGTACCGCGACAGCCCGTTCCGTGCCGCCTGGGAGTTGTTCGGCTTCCGGTGGCTGTTGGCCGTCCCGCTGAAAGCTCAGGGCCGCACACTCATGGTCCTGGCCGTGTACGGGGTCAGCGAGGACTTGGACCAAGACTTGCGCCGCCTGATTGAAGACTTGGCGCGCACCGCCGGGCTGGCGCTCTGGAACGCCGAGGCCCAAGCCCCGCCGCGGCAGCGCGCCGCCAGCCGGCGCTAGCTGGCGGACGGCCCCCGCGAACGGCTGGGCGCACCAGCGGCCGCATGCCCGGGGCGGACAGTAGCGAGCCGGTCTCAATGGCCGTGATGCGGCCCTTGCGCGCAGTGAAGACCGAGTGGGGCACCGCGGTGACGTCGCAGCGTGTTGGGCCGATGGGGGTGTCCAGCACGACCGGATCAGCCACGTGCCGGGCAGCCAAGAAAGCCGCTGCCGCCGTCCGGCTCTCGCGCCCATCGGCGCCCACGAGGTCGGATGGACTTCATCGCCGGCCTCTCACCCTTGCACCACACGCATCCGGTCGCCCAAAAATTGAGCCACCCTGCGTGGCCCTTGAGCGACCAGAAGGCAAGCCGGCGCTCGGTCGCCGCGGTGAGCGTGAAGTTGCGCGGCCGCTCCCCACCTGGAGCCCCACCCCCATGCGGCCCGCATGAGGATGGCCACCGGCGCAGGGTGGCGGCGCATCAGCGGGCCCGGCGAATCCAAAACTGAAAGAGGTCCGGATCCTGGCGCATAGCCACCAGCTCATGCCCGGTGCTTTTGGTCCACGCGGTAAAGTCGGCCACGGATCCCGGGTCCGTGGCCAGTACATGCACCACCGCCCCCATTTCTACTGCGGCCAGGCCGCGCTTGGCGCGAATCACCGGCAGTGGGCAGCTGAGGCCCCGCGCATCCACGGTGACCGCGGCCCGCGTCTCGGTGTCTGCAGGTTCTGGCTTCACGTTGTGCCTCCCGTCCCCTGGCCCGCTGGCTTCGGCACTGGGGGCCGCCTCTCATTGTAGTACGCTGCCGCAGGCCGCGTGGCCATCCGCCTACAGATTTCGGTTCTTACGCGTTGGGCACCCTGGTGAAGGGCTCCTCCGCTGTGGCCACGCTGGTCACGTGGTTGTGCTGGTCCACAAACACGGTCCGCGGCTGGTAGGTGTCCAACTCCGCCTCCTCCAGCCATCGGAAGCCCAGCACCACAATCAAGTCGCCGGGGTGAAAGTGCCGGGCCGGCGGGCCGTTCAAGCACACATCGCCCTGACGGGCGGGCCCCGGCAAAATGTAGGTCTGCCACAAGGCGCCGTTCGACAAATTGGTTATTTGCACCATTTCATAGGGCTTCAAGCCCGACGCCTCCAGCAGCTCGCGGTCCAGCGTGATGGAGCCCACGTAGTTCAGGTCCGCCTCGGTGACGGTCGCGCGATGAATTTTGGCCGCCATCATTCGATATTGCATCTTGACCTCCTGCGCTTCACTTCTCCCGCCAGCATAGCACTCACGGCGGCGGTGGTCATACCAACGTATGCCAGGGGCGACTGGCCCCGCCCGGGGTGCTGGTGGCCATCGCCCCAGCGCCTGCCCGCCCAAGGTTTGGCCCGGCGCCAGCCGTCGGCCGGCGCCGGGCCGCAGACGCCGGGCTATGGGGGTGTGGTAGTGTATCGGCAGCACGCTCTCGCTCGTGGTGCAGTCGGGAGGTTTTGCAGTGGACACCGCAGATGCCGTCATCGTGGGCGCGGGACTCGTCGGGCTGTCGATTGCCTACCACCTGGTGGAGCAGGGGATGCGCGACGTGGTGGTGGTTGAGCGGGAGTCATCGTTCGGACAGGGATCCTCGGGCCGCAGTGCCGGCGGGATTCGCCTGCAGTTTGGGCTGGCCAGCAGCATCCGCTTCTCGCAATACGGTGTCCAGATGCTGAAGGAATTCGAGGGCCGGTTCGGAGTGCCCGCATCGTTCAACCAATGCGGCTACCTGTTTTTGACCCGCGATCCCAAGCGCTGGGCGGTGATGCAGGCGGCGGCCGACCTGCAGCGCTCCCTGGGCGTGGAGGTGCAAACGCTGGGGGCGGGCGAGGTGCGCCGCCGGTTTCCCTACGTTGTGATGGACGATTTGGCTGGTGCCACCTTTGGCCCGCAGGATGGCGTCGCGGATCCGTTCGCCATGATGTATGGCTTTTCGCGCCGGGCCCGTGAGCTCGGTGCTCGGATTGTGTATGGAGCCGAGGTGACGGCCATCACGGTGGAGGGGCACCGCGTCCGGGGCGCCGACACCACTGCGGGCCCGATCGCAAGCCCCATGGTGGTAGACGCGGCAGGCCCGCATGCCCGCGCCGTGGGTGCCATGGCCGGCGTCGCCGTGCCCGTCGATCCATACCGCCGAGCGGTTTACGTAACCGCTCCTACCGACGTGCTGCCTCGCGCGATGCCGATGACGCTGGATTTCGAAACCACCTCGTATGTTCGGCGAGAGGGGGAATCACTGCTGCTGGGCATGTCCGACCCGGCCGAGCCTTCGAGCTTTGACACCGCGCTGGACCAGGACTCGCTGATTCGCCTGATTGAGGCCGTGACGCGGTGGGCGCCAAGTCTCCAGCACACCTCCCTCATGCGCGGGTGGGCGGGGCTGTATGAAATCACCCCCGACCACAATCCCATCATCGATGGAGCGCCGACGGCCGGCGGAGAACTTCCGGAAGGATTCTACATCGCTGCCGGGTTCAGCGGGCATGGCTTTCAACACGCCCCGGCCGCCGGCCGCGCCTTGGCCGAGTTGATGTGTGGGCAGGCGCCATTCGCGGACCTGACACCGTTTCGGTGGGCCCGGTTCCAGGAAGCCCTGCAGCCAGAGCCCTTCGTCATTTGATGGCACGGAGCGCCACGCGGGCTCGGGCTCAAGCAGCGCTCCCGATGACGGCTCCCCACACCGGGGCCGAGTTGCTGGGCGGCGCCGTGTCGAGGCGGTCGCCACCTCTGGGAGACCGTGGGCCGTGGGCCCACCCCGCGCCGCGCTCGTTGGGCAAGCCATCGCGGCGAGCGGCCGCCGCCCGGGCTCCGCCTTCAACCCCAGTGATCCGGCTGGCCCGTGAGTCAAGCGCCCACGGGCCCCGGCTCCCGATTCCGCTGGCGCAGGCGGCGCAGCGCCAACTCCCACCGCTGCAACTCGTCCAGCATCGCCGCGGCGGCCAGCTCCATGGCCAAAGAGGGTGCCAGCTGCCCATCGGCGCTCAGAAGGCTTGGAGCAAACGGGAGGGTGACGGATTCCGGGATGGGCATCATTTTCAAGGTGGTCACCACCTGCTTCGCCATCTGCACCCCACGAGTGCCTCCTGAGACGCCACCGTAGCTCACAAATCCTACCGGCGCATACGCCCACTCGCGAAACAGAAAATTGAGGGCGTTTAGCAGCGTGGGAGCCATGCCGAAGTTGTATTCAGGCACCACCATCACGAACGCATCCAGATTGTTGACGCGCTCGCTCCACTGCCGAGTGTGCTCGTGCATGTAGCGCTGCAACTGCGGGTGGTTGGGTTCGTCCAGGAACGGCAGGCTCACTGCCGCCAAGTCAATGAGGTCGACCTCAAACCCGCGGTGTTCGCGGACCCGCTGCACCAGCCACCCAGATACGACGGGTCCCATCCGGCCGGGGCGAGTGCTGGCGGTTACAATACCCAGTCGGGGCCGCGCGCCCCCCGCGGTCAGGCTGCACACGCTGTCCATGGCATCACTCCTCTTCTAAACTATATTGTATATAGCGGCATGCGCCATTGCAAGTGGTGCCCATGGTGGACCGATGGAAGTCTGGTGGGCTGAGGGCTCGAATCCGGCCCTGCCCGATCCCGCGCGGCAGAGGGGGACAGGCGCTGGCTCCCAACGCCGGCCGTGTGCCGGCGGCGGGGATCCCCGGCTGCACAGGGGCGGGGCTCCCGGATGGAAGGCGGGCATCACGGGTCGGTCGGCACCACCGTGCCCAAACCCGGCGGCCCCTCATCGGCTGGCGCCACGCGGCCCAGCACCACGATGCTGCCGGTAATGAGGCCGGCGCCCACCCACTGCCAGCCCTGGAGCGCCGCTCCCTGCAGCACGTACGAAAACAAGGCGGCAAACAGCGGCTCGGCAGCCAGCACAGTCGCGGTTTCCTGCGGGGTGGCGTGCTGCTGCGCGTAGCCCTGCAGCCAGAAGGCCGCCACGCTGGCCAAGAGGGCCGTCACCAGCAGCGCCCCCCACACGACGGCACCGGTGGGCCACACCAGCACCCCGGCGGCCAAAGCGCCGCCCGTCGAAAACACCCCCGTCGCCAACAGCTCCACGGCCACCAGGACCGCCAGCGGGTGCCCGCGCACGCCCACATCGGTGGCCAGCAGCTGCAGGGCAAAGGCCACCGCTGCTCCCACCACCAGCCAGTCACCCGTGCTGAGCGCCCCTGACGTGCCGGCCAACAACCACAGCCCTAACAGCGCCGCTGCGGCACACACCCACACCAGCGGCGGGGTAGCCCGGCGCCACAGCAAAAATGCCAGCACCGGGGTGAGCACCACGGCGAGCCCGGTCAGAAAGCCGGCCAGGTCGACCGTCGTTTGCGCCAGCCCAAACGTCTGCAGCCAGTATCCGGCCGTGATGAAGACACCCAGGATCGTGCCCTGCCCCAGCGCGCCCCACGTCACGCGGCGCCAGTGGCGGCGGCTCAAGAGGGCCATCACGAGGCCAGCCAGCAGAAAGCGCCACGCCAAGAAATTCAGGACCGGCGTGGCGCGGACGGCCTCCTGCACCATCACAAACGTAAGGCCCCAGATGGCGGTCACGGCCACCAGCAGGAGCAAGCTTGCGCGCTTCATTCCAGCGGCCTCCTCCCGGCAGCCGCCAGGTTCTCCCCGCCATTGTGCCAGAGTGGGGGCCGAGCGTGAAAGGGCGCGCCGGGCGGCCGCCGATCACCTGCAAGCCCGTCTGGCCGAGCATGGTCGCGATTTGGGGATTTCGAATTCTCCCCGACGCAAGCGTCATGGACACCATCTGGCTGCGAACCACGCGCCGCCACCCTGCGAGCAAAAAATTGGCGCCGCATATTTTGAGGAGGCTGGCGCACACCGGGGTCCCAGCGCCAAATGCCCGCGGCTGTGCGGACAGCGCCGCGCCCGCCGCGAAGGGCTGCCAGGCTTCGGCGGCACGACATTCGTGTTCATGCTCATGGAGAGAAACGCGCGCGCCACCGCTCGCTGCATCGCCCGTGCTCGGCGGACAGCACGTTGGACAGCGCCCGCCGGATCTGCGATGATACGACGCCCAGGCGGCGGCCGCCCCCGCCACCCGCCAAGGCGGCATCTTCGCCCAGGCCGCCAAAGCCACCACCTCCTTCCTGACTCCTTCCTGCCTTGCCGATCCGCCTACCGCCTAGCCCAGAAGCTGGGACCCCCGTCCACTCTATGGCGGCGCCCCGCTCTCCGCGGGCCGACCTGCCTTTCCCTCCCGGCCCGGCGGGTTGGCGCCGCGCAGTGCACCGTGCATGATTGAGCCAGTCAGTGAAATCACGAAAGGCGGCGTCAGATGGCCATCAGCATTGCACGGCTGCAGCGCGAGGACTTCGAAGCGTTTTCCCGACTGGCGCGGGACAGCTCAGGCCGCGGATCCTTAAGCTTCTCTCCGGAATACGTCGAGTTTCCCGATGACGCTGACCGGGCGCTCGGCCTCGACGGCGAAACCTATGCCGCCCACGTGGACGGAACGCTCGTGGGGGCCGCCAAGATTGCATTTGACCGGGTGCAGTACGAGGGGCACATCCGGCCCGCGGCCCTTCTGGGCGGCCTCGTGGTGCATCCGCGGCATCGGCGGCAGGGCATCGCCGCCGCCCTTACGCGGCACCGGGTGGCCCGGGCCGCCGAGCGGTGCGGGCCTGATGCCTTGCTCGTGGCCAACCTGTCGCAGGGCCAGGCCGCCTCGCTCGCCGCCACGGCTTCTTGGCAGACGGCCGAGAGCCGGCCCTTTGCCCGCGCCACGGTGCGCCTGTCTCCCAATGCGCGCACTCCGGACGGCCCGTGGACAGTGCGGCCCGCCGGACTGGACGACCTGGAGGAAGTGGCCGCGCGCCTCACCCAGTTTTGGGGTTCCGCCAACTTTCATCGACCCCGAAGCGCGCAGCAGCTCGCGGCGTGGGTCTCCGGCGCGCCTCAGGGAGCGGCCCCCGGCGCCGCCAGCGCGCCGCGGGTGTATCTCGTCTCGGAGGACCCCAGCGGGCGCATTGTCGCGGGCTTAGGCATCACCTATCTCTACCAGTACCTGGCCATCAGCGTGGTGGCCCTGCCGCTGTGGATGCGGGTGGCCAATCGGGTGGTGCATGCCCTTCCCGACGACCGCGTGATCCGCCCGGCGGCAGTCGACTTGGTGTTCCTCGATCCGGAGGACCTGGGCCCCGCGCAGCACCTGTGGGACACCGTCAAGCAGCAGTGGGCGCGTGAAGCCACCAGCTTGGTCCTGTCGTTCGACCCGACGGGCCCGCTCGCGCCACTGGCACAAGCCGTGCGCATTCGGAGCGGGACCATGATGCAGACGGCCATTCGCGCCGGCGAGCCGCCTGACCCCTCCCGCCCGCTGGCGCCCTGGGTGCTCTGAGGGCCGGCGGCAGCGCGCTTGGAGAAATTTTTTCAGCACCTGCCCAGCCGCCCGAACTTCAAAAGCTCCGCCGGCGTTTAAACCACAGGATGGCATGGGACACGCTGAGGTGCACTTCCGGCGCGTAGCGGCTTCGGCCCTCCCCGGGGAGCGAAAGTGTGGCGCCGTGCCAGGCTCGATTCACAGAAGGAATTCTTGCGGCCGAGGGCGCGCAGCAGCGGAGGAAACATCTATGGCCACACCACTAAGCGATCTGGAATCTTACCTGGAGGAAAAAGGGCGCGCCTGGAGCGGCGGCCGCTACATCGTCCCCGACCAGGTGGCACGCCATGTGCGAACCCAGGGTGCCAGCGGCCTGGCCGAAGAATTTCGCGCCGATGCCACCAAGGTGGCCCCGCTCGTGGATCGGCGCTCGCGGCGCCAGCTTTTGAGCGTGGCCACCTCCGCGCTGGACTTGGCTGCGCCCGAGGTGGCGGATGCCTCTCGCATCGTGGTGGGCGGCCTCCGGCTGGCGCGCACCGACAAGGTGCCGGGCACGCGCCGCTCCACCTGGTGGGCAGCGGGCGCCGCGGCCACGGTAGTGGTCGGCGTGCGGGGCCTGGCGGCCTTCAAGCACCGCCAATAGCGCGGCGGCCAAACACAGGAGAGGGGGCGAGAAGCCCGGGAGCAGTGCGGGAGCCCCTGCCCAGCGCCCCTGTCGCGTCCCGGCCCTCTCGTCCCATGCAGATGCGTACCCGCTCAGCACCATGGCGGCGTTCTGCCCTCCAAATCCAAAGGCGTTCCGCAGCACGTGTTCCATAGACACCAGGCGCGGCTGGGCCAGGATTGGGGACAATTGGACGGCAGGATCTTCGCCATGGTCGCCGATGGCGGGCGGTTGCTGACGCGACCGTGCTGTGACCCACAGGGCCTTTGACTGATGTCGCCGGCCGGGTGCTTGATGGGCCAGCACCCGCTGGATGGATGGTGCCTCCGCCGCCTCGCTCACAGAGGTTCCCGCGCCAGGGGCGGTGAGAGCATCGACGGCAGGGAGCCGGCGTCTTCTTGAGCCATCGCCGGGGCGGTCCCTTGCGGAGCCAAGATGCCCTGCCGGGCGGAATGTCGGCAGGTTGGTGGGGCCGGCGGCCTCCACCGCTTCGGCCATCGCCCAGGTGCGTCATCGTCATGTGCGTTCCGCAGCAAAGTATCCCCGCACTGTACTGCACCGCACTGCACTCCTCCGCCTTGAAGTGGCACGGCAGGGACTCGAATAGCCGGCCGATTCGAATGCGATGCCCACATCCGCTGGCGGGCCGCAGGGTTCCCCTGCATGAGCGACGCCCCCTCTTCGGAAACCACGCCAGCCCACCGACGACACACTTTGCGTGCCCGTAGTGGCCACGTTGTCCACTCCGGCCTTCCCTGGCCTCTTTCCAGCACGCCTCCCCGTTGAGCCTCGGGCAAATCACGCGGCCAGCCGCCCGTACGGCGGCGAGCGCGACCACCGCCCTTCAAGCGCTCCCGATACCGCTGCCCTCACGGATAGACGCTCCACAGCCGCCAGTGGCCGTGGCTGTCGATCAGGAAGGCCGTCGCCGCCAGTGACGGGTCATGCCCCCAGGTGATGGCCCACGAGGCATGCAGCACAGCCGATCCGCAGGTTCCCCGCACCACCAGCCCGTAGGGGCTGTGGGCGGCGGGCCCGCTGTAGGCCAGGTCGGCGGCGGCGAGCGGCGGCGTGCTGCTCCCGCCGTGCTGTGCCCGATACTGATTGAGTGCGGCCAGCGCGGGCCCGGCCGGCGAGGGCGGCAGGGATCCCAGCTCACGGGCGGGCGGGCACACCACGGGGCCGTCCGTCAGGGGCGGATACGCCACGGCGGGCACGGTTTGCTGCACCACGTGTCCGAGGCGGGCCAGCGGCGCCGGCAGCTGCGGCAAGAGGGCGGTCGCGATGATGGATCCGTTGATGCGGCCCACCACCATGACCAGCCAATGGCCCTTCCGGCCCACCGCATTCAGCGGGACCGTGCGATAAGAAAAGTGGCCGCGCATCACCGCCACGTAGACCGGATGGCCGCCTACCACCTGGTTCACACCCAGCGCGGGCGACCAGGCCAAGGCTTGGCGCTCGGTGGTGGCCACATAGCTCATCGGAAGCGCCCGGAGGCTCCCGGCCTGCTGGGCCGCTTGGCTGGCCAGCGACCCTATCGTCGCCGCGCCCCAGTGGGGCGGGATGAGTGGCACGACGGGTGGGTGCGGCGGGGCGGCGGCACCCGAGAACAGGTCCGGCCGCACACCCAGCACCAAGGCCGCTGCAGCGGCCACCGCCACCGCAGGCCAGTGCCAGCGACGCCTGGGGCGCCCTTGGGGCACTGCTTTCCAAAAGCGCTCGCGGTCAAACGGAACCGGGGTTTGGCCCGGCTCCAGCCCGTGATTTGCCAGCCAGGCGCGCTCGCCCGCGTCGTCCCACGCCTCCGGGTCTTCTTCCTTGCGCCTCCTGGGCATGACGTCCCCCCTCCCTGTCTTCGTTCCTTCTTTACCCATCGGCTCGGGATCGGGCGCGCCGCTTAGGGGGGCGGTTCGCGCGAGGACGACCTCCAGCCGCTGGGCGCTCGGCCTCGTCTGCCCGCCACTCGGCGCCGAAGCGCTGGCGCGCGCGATACAGGCGCGCCTTGACGCGGTCGGGGGGAATGCCCAGCAGCTGGGCAATCTCCGCAACCGACAGCCCCCCATAGTAAAAGAGCCACAGGCACTCACGGTCGGCCGGCTTCAGCTGACGCAGCACCGATTCCACGTCGACGGCCAGAAACGCCTTGGCGGAGTGCGGATCGGCGACCTCCGCCCCGGGCAGCGTTCTCGCTGCCGGCCGACGCAGGTGGTCCAGGCAAATTCGGCGCGCGACCGCAAACAGCCAGCCGGGGTGAACCTCGCGGCGCGCCATGCGCCGCCGGTCCTTCACCAAGCGCAGGAACGTCTCTTGGGCCACGTCCTGCGCCAGCTCGGCATCGTGGAGATACGTCCAGGCAAAGCCGACCAAGCGGTCGCCCCACCGCTCCACCCAATCGGCGATGTCCCCGTCGCTTGGCCGCGCCAGCCTGCCACCTCCGTCCCGAGCCTTGGCCGGGCCCCCTGCCGCCCTATTCAACGCGCAAACCGTGTCAAGGTTGGCGGCGGATTCCCGCAGCGGGAAGATTTTTTGCGGCGCCCGGTCGAGGAGATGGCCCGCATCCACGAGCGGATCGGCATCCCCCCTGCTCCCACGGGTCGCGTCTTGCCGGTGATATGGTGAGGGCCAGCAGGTGACGAAGGAGGCCGGACGCCGTGGCGCACACCGTGTTGGCCATCAATGACCGGTCTTTGAAGCGGCAAATCGCCGACAGGGTCCTTCGCGCCCTGCCTGACTGGTTCGGCATCGAGGAGGCCCTTGCCGAATACGTCGGCCAATCGCAGGACATGTGGCTGTGGGCCGCCTATGCCGAAGGAACCCCCGTGGGATTTCTGTCGCTGCGTCAGCACAATCCCTACACGTGGGAAGTTTTCTGCATGGGAATTCTCCAAAACTTTCATCGCCAGGGAATCGGGTCTCGGCTGGTGGCCGCCGCAGAACGCTACTGCGGGGAGCATCGGGCGGAGTTTCTTACCGTGAAAACTTTGGACGCCTCGCGGCCCAATGCCGCGTATGCGAAGACGCGGCAATTTTATCTCGCACAGGGATTCAGGCCCCTGGAGGTGTTCTCCACGCTGTGGGATGGGGAGAACCCCTGCCTCTTCATGGCCAAAAGCTTGGCCCTTCCCTCCCGACAGCACCCGCAAGGGGGCCAGCCCCGATAGGCGCAGCCCGCGTCCAACACCACGAACCCGCAGCTACCCGCCGCCTATCCTCAGCGCGACGAGCCCGAGCGCCAGGGCGCCCAGCACGTAGAGAACGTAGTGGCTCACCAATCCCGACTCGGTGGCGGAAAGCGCGTCGGCCGCGCGGCCCACCAAGCGCAGCAGGGGCCGCATGCCCTGCTCCAGCAGCCGGTCGGCGATGTCCGTTTCAATGCGCACGCTGGTGCCTTCGGTGCGCCGCCGCTGCAGGCGAATGAGCGGTGCAAACGCGAGCCGCAGCGGGTGGGTCAGCGCGGTGGCACTCCACGCATGCTCGCGCCGATAGTGCGAGCCACCCGACCACGGCGCGGTGTGGCGCACCGTCAGCTGGTGGCGCCGCATCCAGGCGCGCCGCGCCCATGCGACCGCCACCACCATGGCCCCCCCAAACCACAGCAGGTACCAGGGCGCGGTGGCGGTAAACCCAGGGCCCGGAAACACAATCGCGCCGGGAGATCCCGGGAGTCCGGCCCACGCGCGCCCGCCCAGCGACACGAGCAGCGCCGGAGCGGGGTGGCTGACGAAGGTGTGTGCCACTAAGTGCCGCAGGAGCGGCTGGTTCGCCAGCGGAGGGGCCCAGTGCCCCGCCCACGGAAGCCACCAGCCGACTCCGATGCCGCCCGCCAGCGCGAGTGCCGCCCCCGCACCGACCAAGCGCACATCACCGGCCGCTGGCCGGCGCGGCAGCTTCCGCCCGCGCGGCGGACCTAAAAACAGTGCCCCGTACCAGCGCAGCATGGCGGTGGCGCCCGCGGCCGCCAACAGTGCCAGCAAAATGCCCACCACCACCAGCGGCGGCCGAAGCGGCCCGGCGCTCTCCATGAACACCGACTCCAGCGACAGCCACTCCGCCACGTAGCCCCCCGTCGGAGGCAGCGCCATCAGCGCGATGATGGCAATGAGTGCCCAGCGCGACAGCCAGCCGGCCCGCCGAAACAAGCCGCCCTGGGCGTCCAGGCGCCGGCCGCCGCCGCCCTGTTCCACCCAGCCCGCGACCCCGAACGCGGCCGTCTTGGCTCCCAGATGCATGAGCGCCACGGCATAAAATGCCGCCAGCGCCACCCCCGCCGGCGCCGGGTCGCCGGCGCGCACAAACACCACCGAGAGGCCCAGCAGCGCGGAGCCGAGGCCCATCCACTCGACCGTAGAATAAGCCAGCACACGCTTCACATCATGATCCAGCGCCGCATGCACAGCGCCCAGCACGCCGCCCACCACGCCCAGCCCCACCGTGATCCATCCCACCGTCAGGTCTGGGTGCGCCCAGGCGTACCACTGGGCCAGCGCCACCATCACAGCCGCCGTGGTCACCCCGGACAGCACGCCAGCAACCACCCCGGGCGCCTCGGGTTCCGCCACCGGCAGCCACACTTGGAACGGAAACAGGCCGGTCTTCGCGCCCAGTCCCAAGAGGCCCAACAGGGCCGCCACGTCGCCCGCGGCTCCGCGCGGGCCATGAGTGGCCAGCACAATGGCACCCACGATGAGGGCCGCTGTTCCCAGCTCATTCATGACGAGCAGCACCCAGCCCGCGGCCAGGACGCGGCTTCGGTGGGCCCCCGCCACCACCGTCCCGTAGGCGGCCGCGGTCACGATGCCCCACGCCAGCACCAGCGCCAGCGGATCGGCGGCGCTGAGCAGCCCCGCCATCCCGATAGCCAGCCACCCGGCCGCAGTGAGCTCGCCGCCCGCCGCCCCACTGGCCGCTCGCGTGCTGACGGCCAGCGCACCCAGCGCGCCGATGAGCAGGAGCCAGCCCGCTACCCACGGACCCACGTGCCAGCCGACCGCGCCCACGGGGGTGGCCCACCGCACCGGCCCACTCCGCCAAGCCAGGCCCACCGCACCCGCCACCGCCAAAAGCCCCCAAGCCGCCACCGCGAGCCGCCGCTTCCACGGGGCCGCCGCGCCGCCGGCATGCAGCAGGCCGATGGCCGCCCCGATGGCCACCAAGAGGCCCAGCACCAGAACCGCCAGCATCAGCGCGCCTCCGCAGCCAGGGCTGCTGGGCGCCCGACGGCTGCCAGCAAACCCGCCAGCAAATCGTTGGGGGTGGGTGGGCAGCCGGGAATGCGCGCCGCCACCGGCACGACACCGTCCAAGCGGCCCACCGCCCCCGGCATGCCGCGAAACACGCCGCCATCCTCCGTGGCGCACGCACCGACCGCCACCACCAGCCGAGGCTCCGGCATGGCCTCGTACGTCGCATGAATCACTGGCACCAGGGCCTCTGTCACCACCCCCGTCACCAGCAGCAAGTCGGCGTGGCGGGGAGACGGAGACAGGGTGAAGCCAAATCGCGACAGGTCATACACGGGGCTGCCCAGGAGCTGAATTTCGGCCTCACACCCGTTGCAGGAGCCCCCGTCCAGCTGCCGGAGGGCCAGCGACTGGCGAAACAGCTTGTCCGGCGCCACATCCTGCGGCGCGTGGGCCGGCGCCGCCCCGTCCGCCCCGCGCGGGAAGCTCGTCACCGCCGGACGCTGCAAGTAGTGGATCAGCCACCGCTTGTAAAACATTGCCATTCCTCCTGACTGCGTCTGCGGTGCGTGTTGCCGGCATCCCTCATCCCTCTTGGCCCGCTACAAATCCAGCGCCGCCACCGCCAGGCTGAAGCTGGCGTCAATGATGGGAAAGTCCTGCAAGATGTTGTGCTGCTCCAGCGCCAGGGGGACCGCCGGCCAGTTGAGCTGCGACGCCGTTGTGACCGATGCGGCGTGCACCCGGCCGCCCTCAAGCTCAAGCCGGTAGCAGAGTCGCCCGCGCGGGGCCTCCACCAAGCCATAGCCCACGCCCGCGCGCCCAGCGCTTCGCATTTTCCTCGCCGCCGGGGCCTCGCTGGCCAGCATCCGCTCCACCAGGGCCACGCTTTGCTGGATTTCCTCCAGCCGCACGCGCGCCCGCCCATACGCATCAGGCCGATCCAGCGACACCGGCAGCATCTGGGCGGTGATCCCCTGGTAGCCGGCATACGGCCGGTCCCAGCGCCAGTCGCGCCGAAGCCCCGCACTCTTGCCCACAAACCCGGTCCAATACACCGCCCCATCCGCATGCACCGGGAGACGCCCGGCGTTGTGCAGCCGGTCCAAGTAGCTGTTGGTTCGCTCCAGCGCGCCGGCGATGTCGCGCACTTGGCCCGCTATCGCCTTCAGCAAGGCCCCCAAGTCGCCGAGGCTCCCCGACAGCGGGTGGTGGAGGCCGCCGGGCGCCACCACGCCGCGCAGGTAGCGATGGCCCGTCAGCTCCGCCTGATATCGCAGCAGCCGCTCTTTGATGCGCAGCCAATCGGCCGCAGCCGCCACCGTGCCGGTCGAGGCGGCCAGCAGCGCCAAGTCGCCCACGTGACTGGTGATGCGCTCCAGCTCGGCCAGCACCACGCGGGCGCGCCGGTCATCACCGGACACGGCGCGGCCCTGGGCTTCTTCGGCCGCCTCCGAAAAGGCCAGGGCATGGGCCACCGGCGAGGTGCCGGTCACGCGCTCCGCCACCAGCAGCGCCGCGTCAATCTCCGCGCCGGCCATGGCTTGCACCACATGGCGGCGCTTGTACCCCGCCCGGAGTCGCACGTGGTGGATCTCATCACCCAGCACCACCAGCTGATACGCCAGCGACTCCGACACGTCCCCGCGCACCGGGCCGAGCGGCATCAGGTGCAAGCCGCGCCCGCGCACGGGCCGCCGGCGGCTGGCATGCCGCCATATCGACGGCGGCAGGTTGTGCTCTAAGCCGCCAAACAGCTCATGGCCAGCCCGCGTCGGGCGGCTGAAGGGCCCAGCACCCACCGCGACTTCTTCCGGGTGGTGGCCATGGCGGGATGGGACCACCAGCGTGAGCCCCCGCGTCCCGACGAAGGCGTGCACCAGCGGGGACCCTTCAGCGGCGAGCTGGCTCAGCACATCCGCCAGCGCATCCGCGCCCCCTGTGTCCCGGACCATCTCCACCGACCAGTCTGCCACGGCTACATCCCCCTCCCCAAGCCCAAAAACAGCCACGGCACCACGATTCCAGCCGATGCTGTCAGCCCCGACATCATCAGCACCGGCAGGGGCAGCAACTGCGCCTCGCGCCCCGGCGGGGCCTTGGACGGACGCCCCTGCCACAGGCGCGGCAGCCGATACATCAGCGCCACAAACCCCCCGGCTAGCAAGATAGCGGTCAGGGCCGCCCACGGGGCCATCCCCGGCTCGGCCAATCCTCCTTGAATCACCAGCCACTCACTCCAAAACGGCCCCAGCGGCGGCAGGCCGGCCAGCGCGCCAATCGCCACCACCAATCCCGTGGCGGTCCAGGGCAATTCTTGCGCCAAGCCGCGAATCTCGCGCGTGTCCACCGTGCCATAGTGGGCTTGCACCGAGCCCGACAGGTAAAAGGCCTGGCTCTTGGCGAGCCCGTGGGTAAACACGTGCAGAAACGCCCCCAAGAGGGCGGGGCCGCCGAACGCGAGTCCCACCGCGATGACCCCCATGTGCTCCACCGACGAGTACGCCAACAGGCGCTTCAAATTGTGCTGGCGGGAAATCAGGGCCACCCCCACCAGCAGAGACAGCAGACCCAGGCCCAGCAGCGCCATGAGCGGCCAGTGCTGGTGCAGCAGCTGCTGCGCCAGCGTCAGCCCGCGCCAGGCCACGATGAGGATGCCGCCCAGTTCCGCCCCCGACAGCAGCCCCGACACCGGGGCAGGCGCCTCTGCGTGGGCATCCGGCAGCCAGGTGTGAAAAGGCACGAGGCCCGCTTTGGTGCCAAAGCCCACGAGCATCAGCAGAGCACCGACGGCGATGTCGGACGCCGCCCCGCTCTGCAGCATCAAGATGCCGCCCAGCGCCAGCAAACCTCCCAGCATGGCGAGGGTGAGATACTTCCAAGAGGCTTCAAAAGGCCCGGCGCCCGGCGGCAGAGCCACCAAGAGAACCGAAGACAGGGTGGTCGCTTCCACCGCCACCCACAGGTCCACCAGCGGCCAGGGGGCCGCCAGCGCCAGCAGGGCGGCCGCAAAGGCGCCCAGCCAGCCGTAGTACCACCGCTCGCGCGCGGCCGGCCAGGGGTGGTGGGCCGCCGCCCCCTTAAAGTAGCCCGGCGACATGACCAAGGCGAACGTGGTCAGCACCAGCACCAGCGCCCCATACTCGCTGGCCCACGCCGGGTGCCGAACCGCCCGCACAACATCCAGCGCCCCCATGGCCGCCGTGCCAGCCGCCGCGGCCACTGGCCACCGCCCGCGAGCGGACGCCACCGCGCCCATCGCCACCACCCATCCCATTGGCAGCCACACCAGCATGGTTTACCCCCTCAAGCGCCGCAGCGCCGTGGTGTGAATCGGCTCATCCCAGTCCAAGCGCCCCCGCCGCAGAAGCCACGCCAGCAGGCCCGTGGCCCACACCACCTCGGCCACGTCCAGCACGTCGGCCGCGGCGGGTGCCACGTGGGCACCCAGTGCCACAAATCCCAGGGCCACTTCGGCTTCGAGCAGGAGCACCGCCGCCACCCACAGCTCGCGCCGCTGCGTCAAGAGCCAAAACGGCGTCGCCAAAGCCGCCAGCGCCAAGCCCGCAGGGCCCGCGGCTGCGATCGCCACCACCGCCAGCAGGGCGCTGCCCAGCATGAGCCGAGGGGTGCCTGCGGCCACCAACTCCCACCGGTCGGCCGGCAGCGCCCCTCCCAGCCACCGGGGCACGACGCCCCCTTTGGCCGCGATCCACACCACCCCGATGGCCCACCAGGCGGCTTGGTGGTGGCTCACGCCCCAGATGATGGCCAACACCCCTTCCACCACCCCGGCCGCCGTGTACCAGCCGAGGGCCGTCCCGGGCCGCCGCGCCAGGGCGATCAGGTTGGCGCTCAGCCACACGACAGCCGCGCCCGCCTCTGCCATCACGGTGGGATGCACGAGCCACACGGGCATAGCGCCCCTCCTTCACTCTCACTCTTCGCAACGCCGCCCCGCCAGCTTCAGCGCCTTTTCGCGCTGTGTCGGGCGATTCCGGCCGTGCCGCACCAAGTCCGTGGCTTGGCGTCTCGGCACCTAGCCGGCTAGCCTACAGGCCAGCGGCCAGGGCCGCCAGCGCAGCAATCGCCACGGACAGCGTCAGGTACTCCGCAATGCGCATCAAGCGCAACTTAGCAAACGACAGCTCGATGGCCACCACCAAAAGGCCCACGGCCACGAGCTTGGCCGCCGTCACGGCCACCGCCAGCGCCAAAGCTCCCGGCGTCAGCACCGCCGCGAGGCCCACCGGCCAGCCCAGCACGTTCACAAGGATGATGGACAGCACGGTGTACTTCATCCAGCCGCCCCACTCCAGCAGCGCCAGGTCGGGGCCGCTGGCTTCAAAAACCCTATTGGGGTCGATGAGCGAAAGCTCCTGGGACGAATCGGGATTGTCCACAGGCAGGCGCCCGGCCTCCGCCAGCAGCAGCAGCAGCCACGCCAGCAGCACCAATAGATGCGCCGGGGTAAAGAAGCCGCGAGCATAAAACGCCTGGTTGACCACGTACGGGATGGTGGACTGTCCCACCGCTGCCGCCGTGAACACGGCCATCACCGCTAGCGGCTCTCCCAGGGTTCCAATGAGGCGGATGCGGCTCACCCCGATGGCGGCATAGGCGCTGCCAGAGTCG
The DNA here is from genome assembly GCA_021846505.1 of Bacillota bacterium. GTDB lineage: Bacteria > Bacillota > Sulfobacillia > Sulfobacillales > JAIMBI01 > JAJZWV01. The sequence goes on along the minus strand of JAJZWV010000038.1, from coordinate 949 downwards.
AGGGCATAAAACAGCAGCAGGAAGCCGGCACCGGCGAGGATCAGGCCGCCACCCAGAATGTCGGCCATAAACGCCAGCGGCAGCGGCATCGTCGTGAGGACCGGAATAAGCAGGGTCACCACCAGCGGAGCTGTGAAGTACAGCACCGGCACCCAATCGGCCAGCCCGGTCGCATAGGGGCTCCGCACAACGTGCTTGTGGGCCCACTTCCACAGATTGCGATAGGGCTGCAGCCACGGCGGCCCCTGCCGGCGCATGCCGCGTGCCTTGACCCGATCCATGATGCCTTTTAAAAGCGGGGCAAACGCCAGCACAAACAGAACCTGGAGCACCTGCGCCACGATGGGCACGCGCCTCTCCCCTTCCCTGCTCTTCCCGCTTCCGCGCAAAAAATAACCCTACTTCCACGCTTACCCGCGTGGCCAGTAGGAGTCATTAGCCGGAATCCGGCAGTTTGGGCAAAGCCCCGGCGGTCTCCATCGCCTTCGCGCTTTCGCTCTCAACTCGGTTATGCTACCGCGGCGCCCAAGCCCTGTCAAGCTTACGGCGGCTCTATGATGAAACCTGTGGGATGGGCAGGCAGGAGAGAAGCGGCAGCACGTCCCATTCGTTGATAGCTGACATCGACGAAGGAGGGTGCTCCCGCTAGGGAGGAGGGTACCGCAGAGTGGACGACGGTGCGGGGGTGGGCGCACGAACGGGTGACGGCGGTGGGGGAGACGGCGACGGGGTGGCGCGTCCCGGTTGAGAGCCCGCAGCCGGCGGCGTGTCCGGTGTGCGACGGGACGCGCTGGCATCGGCACGCCCAACTCGATCCGCGGGTGGTGGCCCACACGTGGGTGGCGGATGCACCGGTCCCGGTGGCCTGGACGCCCGTCCGCTACCGGGGTGTGGCGTGCCCCCCCACGGCGCCGGCGCGGCCGGCCGGGCGGGCGCCCTGGCCGCGGGG
>JAJZWV010000037.1 GCA_021846505.1 Bacillota bacterium | reverse complement strand
CACCACCCGCGGATCGAGTCGGGCATGCCGATGCCAGCGCGTCCCGTCGCACACCGGACACGCCGCCGGCTGCGGGCTCTCAACCGGGACGCGCCACCCCGTCGCCGTCTCCACCACCGCCGTCACCTGTTCGTGCGCCAACCCCAGCACCGTCGTCAACTCTGCGGTACACTCCTTCATAGCGGGAGCACCCTCCTTCGTCGATGTCAGCTATCAACGAATGGGACGTGCTGCCGCTTCTCTCCTGCCTGCCCATCCCACAGGTTTCATCATAGAGCCGTGCTGGGTCGCTAGCGCGCGGGGGGCGATCGGCGGGCAGCCAGGTCGCGCAACCGGCCAGCACGGCCGCGCCCACAAAATGGCCCGCGCACTCAGGCGTCGAGCACGGTCGGCTCGCTGGCTCTGACTTGGCCGTGGGCGGTCGGCTCCACCGCGCCCCGCGCTTGCGATCCGCGGCGCCCTCCATCAGCCACACGTTGAATCTGGCCCCAATCATGGTCATCACAGACGCCTCCACCACCGACAGCCCGACGGGTGCCCACGCCGTAGCCCACAGCTACCCGCGCATTTTAGCCCGTGCCCTCCACCACCGCTGGCGGCCAGGCTCATCCGCAGCAGTGGGAGGGAAAGCGGCGTCCTGCACAAGCCGATGCAATCCGGGTCGCGCCGGGACACGGTCCAGGCCGCGTCATGCACGCCCAAGGGGCCGACCAAGCTGGCATGGACCGGCAGCCGGCGGCGGCGCCCCACGCGCTCTGGCCGCTGTGGTGGCGACCCCACCCGCCGGGGGGCCTTCCGCGCAGCCCCCACGCGGCCACCGCGCCCGCCAGCGCTGCCGTGCCGATCGCGGCCAGCAGCAGGTCCCGCCCAGAACCTGGCGGCGGCACCCGCGCTCCGACGAGCGACCCATCGCCAGCTGGGCGGGATGGCCTGCGCGCGCCGCCGCCACCGAGCAAGCCAGGGCAGCGCCAGCCCCGCCCATGCAAGGAACAATGCAGACAGCAACCTGGCAAGGCCAGCCCAGGCACGGCCTGCGTCCGCAAACCGCGACCATCTGAGGCCGCCGCACTAAAAGAGCGCCAGCTGGCGTGTTTCGCCCAGGTGGTCCAGCGCCCCGTGCTGGCGCAGGAGCTCCAGCACCGGCTTGGTGAGGCGCGCCCGCTCGCGCAAGTCCTCGATGGAGGCAAACGGCCCGTCCGCCCGGCTCTCAACAATGTGCGCGGCGGCCGTTCGGCCGAGGCCGGGGAGCGCCTCAAACGGCATCAGCAGGGCGCCCGGGGCCACCACCGCAAATCGATCCGCCAGTGAGTCCTCGAGGGACACGGGCTGAAAGCTAAATCCCCGCAGCAGCATTTCCCCCATCACCTCCAGGACCGCACTGCGCGCCTTGTCCCTGGGCGTGGCCTCATTCCCCAGCGCGTCGAGGCGCCCTTGCTCCTGCCGAACGGCGGCGAGGCCGCCCAAAGCTGGCTCCGGCAGGAAGTCATCGCGGCGGAGCGTGAAGTACACCGCGTAGTACTCCACCGGGAAGTGCATTTTGAACCACGCAATGCGCCAGCCCATCGTCACATACGCGGCGGCATGCGCTTTGGGGAACAGGTAGGTGATGCGGTCGCACGATTGGATGTACCAGGCGGGCACGCCTGCGGTCCGCATGGCTTGGCGCTCGCCGTCGGACAGCGCCCGCCCCCGCCGCACATGCTCGGAAATTTGAAAGGCGTCGGCCGGCGGCATGCCCCGGCGGATCAAATAGGTCATCACGTCGTCGCGGGTGGCGATGACCTCCGAAAGGGTCGCCACCCGATCGCGAATCAGCGCGTCGGCGTTGTTGGCCCACACGTTGGTCCCATGCGACAGCCCCGAAATCCGCACCAGCTCCCCAAAGGTTTTCGGCCGCGTGTCTGCCAGCATTCGGCGCACAAACGGGGTGCCAAATTCAGGCAGGCCCACGGTGCCGACCGCCGACCCGAGCTGCTCTTCTGAAAGGCCCAGGGTTTCGGTGCCGGAAAACAGGCCCATCGTGTCGGGGTCCTGAAACGGCACCTCGTCCAGCGGCTGGCCCGTCAGCTCGGTCAACAGCCTGAGGGTGGTGGGATCTTCATGGCCGAGCAGGTCCAGCTTTAGGAGCCGCCCCTCAATCGCGTGGTAGTCAAAGTGCGTGGTGCGCACATCGGTCATCGCGGCGTCGGCCGGGCGCTGCACCGGGGTGTAGTGGTGGATGTCGTCCCCGTCGGGCACCAGCATCAGCCCGCCGGGATGCTGGCCGGTGGTACGCTTCACGCCAGTGAGCCCCAGCACCAGGCGATCCACCTCCACGGCCAGCGGTGTGCGCCCGGTCTCGCGCGCCCACGCCTTGACCAAGCCAAACGCGGTGCGCTCGGCCACGGTGGCGATGGTGCCAGCGCGAAACACCTGGCCCGCCCCAAACAGCTCCTCGGTGTAGCGGTGGATCTGGCCCTGGTAGTCTCCGGAGAAGTTCAGGTCGATATCAGGCACCTTTTCCCCGTGAAAGCCCAAGAAGGTTTCAAAGGGGATATCTTGCCCGTCGCCCACGAGCCGCGTGCCGCACGCCGGGCAGTCCCGCGGCGGCAAGTCAAAGCCTGAGGAGACTGGCCCGTCCTGGTCCTCCGCCCGTCGGGACCACCGGCAGTGCGGGCAGCGATAGTGGGGCGGGAGCGGGTTGACCTCGGTGATGTCGAGGTAGGTGGCCACCAGCGACGAGCCGACGGAGCCTCGGCTGCCCACGAGATACCCATCTTCGATCGTTTTCTTCGCTAAGCGGTGGGCGGTATAGTACACGCTCGCGTACCCGTGCTCCAAAATGGCGGAAATCTCTCGCTCCAGTCGCTCCGCCACAAACGGCGGCACCGGGTCGCCAAACAGCGACCGGGCCCGCTCCCACGGCAGCGCGGAAATCGTGGGCTCTGCCTCCGGCAGCCGCGGGCTGTGCAAACCTTCCGGAATCGGCTCCAGCGGCAGAAGCTCTTGCAGAAGCGCGCGCGTGCTGTGCACCACCACCTGACTTGCCCGCTCCGCCCCCAAGAACGCCATCTCCTGCAGCAGCTCGCCGGTGGTGCGCAGGTGCAGCGCGCCGCGGCGCGCATGCACGTCCGTCTTCGCCGTGACCGCCAGAATATCCCGCAGCACGGCGTCTTCGGGCATCAGGTAGTGCACGTCTGAGGCAGCCACCACCGGGCGGCCGCAGCGCTCTCCCACGGCCACCACGTCGGCCAGCACCTGCTCCACCGCCTCCGAGTCACCCAGCCAGCCTTCGTCGGCCCAATCCTGCACGCAAGCGGGCGGCACAACTTCCAAGAAGTCGTAGCGCGCCGCCACGGGGCCCAAATCCTCGGCCGGCCGGCCCTGCAGCAGCAGCGAGGTGACTTCCCCATCGATAGCCGGCGCACCCAAGAGCCAATCCTGCCGATGGGCCGCTAGCACCGACGCCGGCATCCGAGGCACGCGGTGAAAGTCGACCAGGTGCGAATCAGACACCGCGCGATACAGCGCCACCATGCCGTCTGCGTGGCGGGGGTATACCAGCACCGGATAGGGGCGCCCCGCAGCCACCGGAATCGGCGCCGGCTCCGTGAGGCCGGCATCCGCCAGCGCGGTGCCCGCCGGCAGGGCCAGCAGGGCCAGCGCCAGCTGGCCGCACGCTTCCGCATCGGCCAGTGCTCGGTGGTGCTGATCCAGGGGGATTTTGAGCTCGCGGCACAGCGGCTCCAGACCGTACTGGCGCTGCACCGGCAACACGGCCCGAGCCAGCGCCAGCGTGTCTAACAGCGGCCATGGGCCATGGCCGGGCTCCAGTCCGGGTGCCAAAAACCCGTAGTCAAACCCGGCATTGTGCGCCACCAGCACTGCGCCCGCGCAAAAGGCGCGGAATTCCTCCCACACCTCCGCGGCGGCCGGCGCCTCCGCCAGATCTTCGGGGCGGATGCCGGTGATCGCCTGCGACGCGGCCGACATGGGCCGGCGCTCTGGACGAATGAGCCGCGAAAACCGGCCCGCCACTTCGCCGTGCTCCCACCGCACGGCGCCCACCTCAATGATGTCCTGGGTGCGCGGCGACAGGCCGGTCGTCTCAATGTCGAGTGCCACGAGCGGCCAGTCGCGCCAGGGCCCAGGAGGCACTGGGCCGGTCAGCACCGGCACGGCGTCGTCCACGACGTGTGCCTCCAGCCCGTACACCACCCGAATGCCATGGCGCCGCGCCTGGTCTGCGGCTTCCGGAAACGCCTGCACCACCCCATGGTCGGTCACCGCAATGGCGGGGTGGCCCAGCGCGGCGGCCCGAGCCACCAGGGATGACACATCCGCCAGCCCATCCATGGCGCTCATCTTGCTGTGCGCATGCCACTCGATGCGCGGCACCTCCGCCCCGTCATCCGCCGGAGGGCTCGGCCGCACTTCTAGCCGGCGCACCTTCATCACCGGCTCCCCCGCGCGATCCACGTCGACCGCCCCCTCAGCGCGCACCCACACGCCCACCTCGAACGGGCTGGCTGGCGCGTCGTCGTCCCGGCCAAAGTACAGCCGCAGCGCCAACGACGAGGACAAGTCGGTCAGGCCCATCAGCAAAAGCCGCTGTCCCTCCCGCAGCAGGCGCTCCTCGCGCGAAAAAATTTTCCCCTCGACGCACACCACGCCGGGGGCACCCGCCGTGGCGGCCGCCTCGGACAGCGGAATCGGGTCCCCTTCCGGCGCGCCGCCATACCGCGGGGGCCCGGGGGCGGCCGGGGGCAGGACCACGGTGCTGGGGGCCTCCGCCGGGGGCGCCACGACCTCCAGGGCCAGAGGCGGCAGGTCGCCGACCAGCTGGCGCAGGCGGCCTTCGCCGCCCCACTGCTCCCACATTGCCTCCCCGCCGCTGCCGGACACCGTCAGCACCACGGATCCATCCGCGGCTTCCCGAACCCCCTGGTGATCCACCAGCCCGCGGGGCAACACCGCCCGGACCCGGTCCGACAAACTTTCCGTGCCGGGCAGCACGGTGAACCGCACCCCAGCCTGGAGGCTCTCCGCCAGCGCTCGCGCTGCCCGCTCCGCCAGCGCCGGCGTCCAGCCGTCGCCCACCCGCACCGTGGCGTCCACGTCGGCCAAGTCGTGGTTCCAGGCCACAGCTTCGACCGACACCAGGCCGGGATGGCTGGCTAAAAAGCGGCTCCAGGGCGTGTCAGCTGGCATGGATCGGATCCTCCTTGCGCATCGGCTCGGCCAGCTCAAAGAGAGCCTGCTGGCACCCAGCCACCAGCTCAGTGGGGCGGGTGCGGGATCCGCAACCGGATTAGATTCGGGGGATTTCGCGGATAATCTCCCAGTACATGCGCATCCGGGCGGCGAGGCCCTTGGCCAAGCCCATTTTCTCTTCCTTCATGACCTGCGACAAGTCCTGCAGCACCACTTCGCGAATCGACACCCCCCGACGCTTCAAGGCCCGATTCAGTGCCAGCTCCACCCCGAAGCGGCTGTCGCCAATGGCGACCTTCTCCAGCAGGTGGCGCCGCAGCGCCCGCTGTCCCGAGAGAAAGGGCGCCAGCGCCAGCGCCAAGTCGGTCGAGACGCGGCCGCCCTCAAAGACGCCCACGGTTGCTTCCACGTCCCCAGACAGCACTGGGTCCAACAGGGCATGCACATGCGCGGGGGTCAGCCCCACCAAATCCGCGTCCAAAAACACAATGACGTCGCTGCCTTGGGCCGCTTCGACCCCCATGTGCATGGCGGCGCCCTTCCCCTGGTTGGTGGGCAGCTCCACCACCCGGGCCCCGGCCAGCCGCGCCACGAGCGCGGTGTCATCTGTGGATCCGTCGCTCACGACAATGACCTGGTCGATTTCTGGCATGTGGCCCACCACGTCCAGCACCGGCCCGATGGTGTCGGCCTCGTTGTAGGCCGGAATCACCAAGCTCACGCGCTCACGTGAGTCTGCCATGCTTGGGCCACCCTTCTAATACGCTCGTGCGAATACGGCCGGCGTCGGCGCAGTCTGCCCGCACCCTAGGCAGGGCCCTGCCTCGCGGGCGGCGTCGGGCCCCCACTCGCCGGCAAAGGGCAGGCACCGAATCGTGGCGCCTGTCTCCTGCTTGACGCGCGCTTCGCACGCCGCCTCGCCACACCAGTGGCTCCAAAACAATCCCCGCGTCCCGTGCGCCTCGACCACGGCCAGATCATCCACGGCATAGCTCATGCCGTTCCGAAAGGCCCGCGCCTGCTCGTACAGATTTTGCTGAATCGCCCGCAGCAGCCGCGACACTTCGCCCTCGGGCCCCGCCAGCGCCGTGCGGGCCACGCTCTGCTTCTCGCCGGTGTCCCGGCGCACCGCCATCACCGTGCCTGCCGCCAAGTCCCGGGGCCCGAGCTCCAGCCGCAGCGGCACCCCCCGCATCTCCCAATCGCTGTATTTCCAGCCCGGTGTGTACTCCGGGCGGTCGTCCACCGTGACCCGCACCGCCGGCGCCAGCTCGGCCTTCAGCGCATGTGCCGCCAGGACAGCCTGCTCGCGCTCGGCCCCCTTGCCAATCGGCACCACCACCACCTGTACCGGAGCGACCAGCGGAGGCAGCCGGAGCCCTCGGTCGTCGCCGTGCAGCATAATGAGCGCGCCGATGAGTCGATAGGACGTGCCCCATGACGTGGTCCAGCAGTGCCGGCGCACGCCATCCTCGTCCAAGAACCCGATGTCAAAGGCCTGGGCAAAATTTTGCCCCAAAAAGTGCGAGGTGCCCAGCTGCAGGGCGCGCCCGTCGCCCATCAGCCCCTCGAGCGTGAGCGTGTCCACCGCCCCCGCGAAGCGCTCGCCCGGGGACTTCGGCCCCGCCACCGTGGGAATAGCCAGCTCCTGTTCAATGGTTTCGCGGTACACGCGGAGCATCTGCTCCGTTTCCGCCACCGCCTCCGCGGACGTGCGGTGGGCGGTGTGGCCCTCCTGCCAGAGGAACTCGCGCGCCCGGAGAAACGGCCGGGTGGCTCTCTCCCAGCGCACCACGCTGCACCACTGGTTAATCAGGACCGGCAAGTCCCGATACGACTGCACCCAGCGGCTGTACATCGCGCCAATCACGGCCTCAGAGGTGGGCCGCACCGCCAGCCGCTCGGCCAGCTCCTCGGCGCCGCCGTGCGTCACCCAGGCCACCTCGGGCGCGAAGCCCTCAACGTGGTCGGCCTCCCGCTGCAGGAGGCTCTCGGGAATCAGCACTGGGAAGTATGCATTCTGGTGCCCGGTCGCCTTGAAGCGGTTGTCCATGAATCCCTGAATCAGCTCCCAGATCCGGTAGCCGTAGGGCTTCAGCACAGTGAAGCCCTTGACCGGTGCATAGTCAATGAGGTCCGCCTTGGTAACCACGTCCACGTACCACTGGGAAAAGTCTTCGGATCTAGGCGTTACGTCCTTCATCACCCGGTCCACCTTGGCGGGCCTCCTCCAATACGTCTTGCACTTCCTGCCACACTTCCTCCACCATCGTTGCCTGCTCCACCCGGCGAACGCGCTCGCCGTGCCGGAACAGCAGCCCCATGTTCTTGCCGCCCGCGATCCCTACATCGGCGTCCTGGGCTTCGCCCGGCCCATTCACCGCGCACCCCATAATAGCCACCGTCAGGGGATCCGCCACGGTGGCGAGCCGGCGCTCCAGCTGCTCCACCACCGGCCACATGTCAAACTGAATGCGCCCGCAGGTGGGGCAGGCGACGATATCCACCCCGCGCTCGCGGAGCTTCAGGGACTTTAAGATTTCCCAGGCCACCCGAATTTCTTCCTCGCCGGGGCCCGTCATCGACACGCGGATAGTATCGCCAATCCCTTCTGCCAGCAGCGTGCCGATGCCGACCGCCGATTTGATCGCCCCGGCAAACTGCGTCCCCGCCTCGGTCACGCCCACGTGCAGCGGGTAGTCGACGGTTTTGGCCATCAGGCGGTAGGCGGCCAGCGTCGTTGGCACGTCGGAGGCTTTCAGTGAAATGACGATGTCTTCGAAGTTGTGGTCTTCCAAGATGCGCACATGCTTCAGCGCGCTTTTGACCAGCGCCTCGGCCGTCCGGCCCAGGTCCAGCTTCAGCGTCTTTTCCAGCGAGCCGGCATTGACCCCGACGCGAATCGGAATGCCGCGCGTCCGCGCCTCGTCGACGACGGTCTCCACGCGGCTCTTTTCGCCGATGTTGCCGGGGTTGAGCCGCAACTTGTCCACGCCCTGCCGCATCACTTCCAGCGCCAGGCGGTAGTCGAAGTGGATATCCGCCACCACCGGGATAGGCGACCCTTTGACAATCGGGCCCACAGCCTGGGCCGCCTCCATGTCCGGCACCGCCACCCGCGCGATTTCACAGCCCACGTCGACGTAGCGCTGAATCTCGTCCAGCGTGCCCGCCACGTCCCGGGTGTCGCACTTGGTCATGCCCTGCACCACCACGGGTGCGCCGCCGCCAATCTGTAAGTCCCGCACTCGCACGGCCCGCGTCATCGCGCCACCTCCTAGTGGACCAATCGTAACAGATCGTGATAGGTCACGAAGAGCACGAACAGCACCAGGAACACAAACCCCACCATGTGGATCATGCTTTCCTTCACGGGATCCAGCGGCCGGCGGCGAATGCCCTCCACCACCAACAGCCACAGCCGGCTCCCGTCCAGCACGGGAATGGGCAGGACGTTGAACAACCCGAGGTTGGCCGACAGGGCGGCCGCCAGCAGCAGCGTGGCCAGCCATCCGGAGGCCACCGCCTTGCCCACCCGCACCGCGATGCCCACGGGTCCGGACACGGCGAAGCCCAGTCGGCCCGTCACCAGCTGAATCAGCTGGGAAAACCAGGCGCCGGTAAAGGCGATGGTGGCGCCGGCGCCCCGGGCGATGGCGGAGAAAATCGGCAGGTGCACCGGCCGATACGCCGGCTCAATCCCGATGATGCGCTGATGCGCCGCCCGGTCATAGCGCGTGCGCACGGTCACCGTTTTCCGCAACGTGCCGTGGGCCACCGTAATGGCCATCGCCGCGTGGTCGTGCCGGCTGATCGCCCGAGCCAGCTCGTTCCACGAGTGCACGGGCTGCCGGTCTACGGCCACCACACGGTCCCCCGGGCGGAGTCCGGCCGCCTGCGCGGGATAGCCCGCCATGGCGACGCCAATCGTGGTGGTGGGCGCCGGCATGCCGACGGGGCCGAAGATAATCACGTACAGCAGGGCGGCCAGCACCAAGTTCATCGTCGGCCCGGCCAAAATGACTAAAAACCGCTGCCACAGCGGCTTGTTGGGGTAGGCATGGGGATCCTGCGCCACGGATTCCCCCTCGGCCGCCGGGTCCATCCCGGCCATCCGGACGTAGCCGCCTAGCGGGATGGCCCGGACCGAGTACTGGGTCTGCCCCCGGCGCCGCGTCGCCAGCGCCGGGCCAAACCCCAGAGAAAACTCTTCCACCCGCACCCCCACCAGCTTGGCCACAATGAAATGGCCCAGTTCGTGGACCGCCACTAGGACGCCGAACACGACGATGAACCCCAGCACACTATCCATGGCCGCGCCGCCCTTCTCGGCGCCCGGCCCACTGCCGCGCGGCCGCACGCGCCTCGGCATCCGCCGCCAGAATCGCCTCCAAGCTGTCCACTAGCACCGGCGCCCGGTGCCCCAGCACATCCGCCACCAGCCGCGTGACGTCCAGGAAGCTGAGGCTTCCCGCCAAAAAGTGCTCGACAGCGACCTCGTTGGCCGCGTTCAGCACCACCGGCGCGCTGCCGCCGGCCTCCCCGGCGGCGCGCGCCAGCCGCACCCCGGGAAACAGGTCATGGTCCGGCGGCTCAAACGTGAGCCGGCCGAGAGCGGCCAGATCCAAATCCGGCAGTCCCACCTCCCAGCGTTCGGGCCACGACAGCGCCAGCTGAATCGGCACGTGCATGTCCGGCCGGCCCAGCTGGGCCAAGAGTGCGCCGTCCGCAAACTCCACCAGGGAGTGCACGATGGCCTCCGGGTGCACCACCACATCAATCTGATTCAGCGGGGCATCAAACAGCCAGTGCGCCTCCAGCACCTCCAGCCCCTTGTTCATCAGGGTGGCGCTGTCGATCGTATTTTTTTGGCCCATGGCCCACACCGGGTGCTGCAGCGCCGCGCCCACGCTCACCTGCTCCAACCGCTCGCGGGGCCACCCGCGAAATGGGCCCCCGGTCGCCGTGAGAATCAGGCGCCGAAAGGGGCGCGCGGGATCGCCCAGCGCCTGAAAAATCGCGGAGTGCTCGGAATCCATTGGCAGGAGCTGGCCTCCGCCCTGGCGCACGGCGGCGCGAATCAGGTGGCCGGCTGCCACCATGGTCTCTTTGTTCGCCAGCCCCAGTCGGTGGCCGCGGCGGGCCGCGGCAAGCGTCGGGGTGAGGCCGACAAACCCACTCATGGCGGCCACCACGGCCAGCGGCGGCTCATCTTCCAGCCGTGCGACCGCGCGCGCCATTCCGGCCTCCACGGCGGTGCCGGCCGCGGCCCGCGCGGCCACCCGGGCCGCCGCCTCGGCATCCGTCATCACCACCCATGCGGGCCGAAAGCGCACCATCAGCGCCTCCATGCCCTCCACATCGCGGTGCGCGACCAGCCCCCGCATCCGCAGGCGGTCGGGATGCTGCGCCACGACGTCCGCCGTCTGCCGGCCAATCGACCCCGTGGCGCCAAGGACCACCACGTTCACCCGCGCCACCTCCTTTCACGCCCACTCCCCGCTCGTCAAGCGACCCTGCCGCTCACACCTTGGCAAACGGCGGCAGCCCTGCGGCCCGGGCGGCGGCTTTCAGCACGACCGCTGTGATGGGACCTACGATAAACCCTATGGGGCCAAAGAGCTGGATCCCCACATACAGCGCGACCAGCGCCGCCAGCGGGTGGAGACCCGTTCCGGCTCCCAGCAGCCGCGGCTCAATCAGCTGGCGGACCAGGGCCACGCCCGCCAGGATCGCCAATAGCTCTAGGCCCGCCACCGGCTGGCCCATCACAAACATCACGGCCGCCCACGGGGCCAGCAGGGCCGTGGGGCCAAGAAACGGCACTAAGTCCAGCAAGCCAGCCACCAGCCCGAGCAGCACCGCGTAGTGAGAGCCGTACAGCAAGAGTCCCAGCGTCGTGCCCGCCGCCGTGGTGGCTACCAAGAACAGCTGCGCGCGCAGGAACCCCAGTGTCCCCCGCACCACTTCGGTGCGCAGCGTGGGCAGGCGATGGCGCATGCCGGGCGGCAGCAGCCACTCCAGCACTGCGCTCACCACCCGCTTGTCGCGAATCAGAAAAAACGCCGCCACCACTGCCAAGACGACTACCAGCAGCACAGTCGGCAGCCCCAGCAGGACCACCAGCAAAGCGTGCAGCACCGCCGTCGTAACTTTGTAGGCCGTGGTCAGCTGGCTGTGCACCAGCGACTGCACACTGGGCAGTTGGAAGTGCCCCCACTGCACCACGTCCCGGACCAACCCGTCCAGCACGGGCTGGGCATTTTTGAGCACGCCGGGCAGCTGCGCCGTCAGTGCGGCCAGCTCGCGGACCAGCACGTTCACCAGCAGGGCCAAGCCCGCCAGCGCCCCCCCCAGCACGATCGCCATGGCCGCCAAGGTCGCGAGCCAGCGCGGCAGGCCGGCCGCCTCGCCCAGCGCTACGACCGGGTCGATGAGGGCCGCCAGAAAGGCGGCAATCACGAACGGCACCGTGTAGGGCACCACGTAGCGCCAAAACACGAAGGAGGCCGCCACCAAAAGCGCCCATGTCGCCAGTGCCTTGACATACCGCTGGTTGTCGGCGCCCATGGCTTCCCCCTTCTGGATCCCGGCCGCCAATCAGCTGAGGCCCAAGCCTTTCAGCAAGTAGTATGCAGCCGGGAGCGCAAACAGGGCCGAGTCCAGCCGGTCCAGCACGCCCCCATGACCCGGAAGAATCCCCCCGGCATCCTTCGCATCGACGAAGCGCTTGAGGTTCGATTCCACGAGGTCGCCGAGCTGACTGGCCACCGCGATGCCCAGCGCCGCCACCAAGCCGGGGCCGAGCGCCCCCATCAGCCAGGGAGCTAGCAAAAGCCCGGCCAGCAGGCCGCCGCCCAGGCCGGCGAGCGAGCCCTCCCACGTTTTCCCCGGCGACACCCGCGGCACCATGCGCCGACGGCCGTAGCTGTTGCCCACAAAGTAGGCCGCTGCGTCCGTGGCCCACACCGTCAGCAGAACAAACACGGTGAGAGGCAATCCATGGGGCAATTCCCGAATCCGCGGCAGAAACGACACGAGGCCCCCAATGTAAAGGGCGCCAAACAGCGCACTCTGACCGGTCAGGAACCCTCGCTGGTTGTCATCGCCGCCCAGCCCGAACAGCGCCGCCAGGAAAAACAGGCCCACCAAAACCGGCCACAGCGGCCACCGAAAAGCTGCCGCCGCCAGCAGCCCCGTGACCAGTGTGCCGAGCGCCCACACGGGCAGCTCCAGCCGCCGCCGCATCAGGAGACCCGACAGCTCGAAGCTCATGACCAAGGCCAGGGCCCAGCTCAGCAGCCACAGGGGCCATCCACCGAGCCACACCAGCGCCAGCAGCACCGGCCCGCCCACACCGGCTGTGATGAAGCGGCGGCGCAGAGCGCCCCAGCGCCCGGCTTCACGCGTGGCTGCCATAGCGCCGCTCCCTTGTGCGGTACGCCGCCAGGGCTTCCTCCAGGTGATCCGCCCCGAAATCCGGCCACAGCGTGTTCGTCACCCACAGCTCCGTGTACGCCGACTGCCACAGCAGAAAATTCGACAGCCGCTCCTCGCCGCTGGCCCGCACCAGCAAGTCGGGGTCAGGCAAGCCCGCCGTGTCCAGGAACTGGGCAAAGCGCTCTTCCGTGACAGCCTCCAAGCGGATGGCCCCGGCCGCGACGCCCGACGCCAGCTTCTTCGCGGCCCGCACGATTTCTGCCCGCCCACCGTAGTTGAGCGCCAAATTCAGTAGCAGCCGATGGCCGCCGGCGGTTTTCGCCAGGGCGCGCTGCAGCGCTTGCTGAGACACCTCCGGGAGCACGGTCACGTCTCCGATCGTGCCCAGTGCCACGCCTTCCGCGACAAGCTCCGGCGTCTCGCTGTCCAAAAACTCGACCAGCAGGCTCATCAGGGCCGACACCTCAGACGCCGGCCGGCGCCAATTTTCCGTGGAAAAGGCATAAACGGTCAAAATTCTGACGCCGAGGTTAGGTGCCGCGCGCACCACGCGCCGTAGCGCTTCAATGCCGGCGCGGTGCCCGGCTTCGCGCGGCAGGCCGCGCCGCGCGGCCCACCGGCCATTGCCGTCCATGATAATGGCCACATGGCTCGCGGAATCCCGATCCCTGCTGGCTGCCTCGTTTGTCACTGAATCCACCGTGCGCGGCTGCCTCCTCCCCGTCCGGTCACGCCCGAAAGGGCGCCACCGCCACCCGCCATCCGCCCGCCTGCGGCTCGACGCGGACCACGCGCCACACCGGGCTCGCCAGCCGGCGGCTGGGCAAACCGCCCCCCGTGCGCACCACGGCCCAATTCGCTGGTGCACCCGCCAGGCTCACCACTTGCCCCACCCGAGGGCTCGCGTCAAGGGGTGAGCAGGTCATGTTCCTTCGCCGACGCCAACTCTTCGAGCTCACGCACATACCGGTCGGTCAGCTTTTGCAGCTGATCCAACAGCCGCCGGCCTTCGTCCTCCGGCAGCGCTTTGTCCGCTTTGATGGTGTCCTGCGCCTCCCGCCGGACATTGCGCAGCGACACCCGCTCGTCCTCCAGCCGGCGCTTCAGCTGGCGGACTAAGTCCCGGCGCCGCTCTTCGGTCAGGGGTGGCACCGACAGGCGGATAATCGCCCCGTCAACCCGAATGCCCAGCCCCAAGTCGGCCTTCTGGATGGCCTTCTCGATGGCGGGCACCGCGCCCTTGTCAAACGGCTGCACAACGAGCAGCCGAGGTTCCGGCACCGACACCTGCCCCAAGTGCGCCAGCGGCGTCGCGGTCCCGTAGTAGTCCACACTCACCTTGTCCAGCAGCGCCGGGTGCGCACGGCCCGCCCGCATGCCCTGCAGCTCACGCTGAAAATACTCGATCGTGTGAGTCATCTTTTCTTCGGCACCGCGCAGCCCCGCGTGGTCAGGCATGCACATCATCTCCCACCAGTGTCCCGATGCTGTCGCCCAGAATGACTTTGCGGATGTTGCCGTACACGTTCAGGTCAAACACGATGATGGGAATGCGATTGTCCATGCACAGGGAGATGGCCGTTGCGTCCATGACGCGCAGGTTTTGCTTGAGCACATCCAGATAGGCGATTTCGTCCAGCAGCTTAGCGCCTGGGTGGGTCCTGGGGTCAGCGTCAAACATGCCCGGCTCCTTGGTGGCTTTCAGCATCACATCGGCCTCGATTTCCGCGGCCCGAAGGGCTGCGGTGGTGTCGGTAGAAAAGTACGGGTTGCCGTTGCCCGCGGCAAAAATCACGACCCGGCCCTGCTCGAGGTGGGCCAGCGCTTTGCGCCGGATGTAGGGCTCGGCCACCTCCTTCATCTCGATGGCGGTCTGCACCCGGACGGCCACGCCATGTTGCTCCAGCGCATCCATCAGGGCCAAGGCATTCATCACGGTCGCCAACATTCCGATGTAGTCGGCAGTCGCCCGGTCCATCCCTTGGGAGCTGCCGGCCAGCCCGCGCCAGAAGTTTCCGCCGCCCACCACCACGCCCACCTGTACGCCCAGCGCCAGCACTTCGGCAATCTGGCGGGCGATGCTGTCCACGGTGCCGGGATCGATACCGAAGCCGGTCTGGCCTGCCAGCGCCTCGCCGGAGATTTTCAAGACCACGCGCCGATAGCGCGGGCCCGCACCCTCATGCCGCTCGTTCAGCGCGATGCCCCCCTCGCCTTTGCTGATCCACGGATGGGCGGCCGTTCACCGCTCACAGTCCTCGCTCAAAGCGGACAAATCGGCGCACCCGGATGTGCTCACCCAGGCGGGCAACTTGCTCGGCAATGGCGGCTTCCACGGTCTGGTCCGGGTTTTTCAAAAAGGGCTGCTCCAGCAGGCACTGCTCCTGATAAAACTTGTCCAGCCGGCCGGCCACCATGCGCTCCACAATGGCCGCAGGCTTGCCGGCTTGGGATGCTTCCTCCTGCCAGGCGGCCGACAGGCGGCTGACCTCCGCGGCCGGAACGGCGGCGCGGTCCAGCCACTGCGGTGCCATCGCCGCGATGTGCAGCGCGACATCATGCACCAGCGCTCTAAACTGCTCGTTGCGGGCCACGAAGTCTGTCTCGCAGTTGACTTCCAACAGCACACCGATGCGGCCGCCCGGATGGATGTAGCTGTCCACCACACCTTCCCGCGCCTCGCGGTCGGCTCTCTTCTTCGCGGCCAGGGCCCCGCGCTCGCGGAGCCACTCCATGGCCGCTTCGGGGCTGCCATTGGTCTCTTCCAGCGCCCGCTTGCACTCCATCATTCCCGCCCCGGTCATCTCCCGGAGCTCCTTTACCTGCTTCGCTGTGGTCATGCTGCCTCCGTTGGGAACGAGTTGGGACCGGGCCGGGCCGCGCCGCTACTGCGCCACCACCGCCGGCGTTGCCGCCGCTGAGGGCGGTGCGGCCTCGGCCGCCTCCGACTGGCCCTCGCGCCCCTCCATCAAGGCGTCGGCCATGCGTGCCGTCAGCAGGCGCACGGCGCGAATCGCGTCGTCGTTGCCGGGAATCACGTAGTCCGCTTCATCCGGATCGCAGTTGGTGTCCACGATGGCCACGACCGGGATGCCCATCTTGCGCGCTTCCGTGACGGCGATGTGCTCCTTGCGCGGGTCCACCACAAACACCGCCTGCGGCAGCTCCCGCATGCCTTCAATGCCTCCCAGATACTTCTCCAGCCGGCTCTTTTCCCGGAGCAGCTCGCTCACTTCCTTCTTCGGGAGCCGCTCCCACTGGCCATCCAATTCCTGATGCTTCAAATCAGTCAGGCGGCGCACCCGCCGCTTGATGGTGGCGAAGTTGGTCAGCATGCCCCCCAGCCACCGCTGGTTGACAAAGTACTGGCCACTGCGCTGAGATTCTTCGCTGACGGCATCCTGGGCCTGCTTCTTGGTGCCGATAAACAGGACGTGTCCGCCATCCGCGCCCACCTCACGCATGAATGCATAAGCTTCCTCAACCTTGCGCACGGTCTTCTGCAGGTCAATGATGTAGATGCCGTTGCGCTCCGTGAATATATACGGCTTCATCTTGGGGTTCCAGCGGCGCGTTTGGTGGCCGAAGTGCACCCCGGCTTCCAGCAACTGCTTCATGGAAATCACAGGCATGGCTCAATCTCCTTCCGGTTGCTGCCGCCGCCGGTTCATCGCTCGGGTGACCCGCCTTGGCGGGCACCGGCCCGAAGCTTCCCGGCGTGCGAAATGCATGGCCTTTTGGCCTCCGGTAGTATAGCACACGAATCGAGCCGAGTCCGCGTCGGCTCACCGCCCCCACGTCACCACCTGCACGCGCACGGGGATCCACACATGCTGCTGCCAACCCAGGCCGAGTCGCAGCGTGCACTGGGCCAGCCAAGCGTTCAGCGCGCGCATGAGCTGGGCATCGAGAGGCGGCCGACGAGCAGATTGGGCAATCTGGCGGCCCACCTCCCGCGCGATGCGGGCATCGAGGCGGCGCCCGACCTGAATCTGCGCAGGGAGAGGCAGGTGCAGGCGCACCCCATCCACTGATACCGGCAGCCCCCGCACCAGCTGCTGCACCGCGCCGTCAATCACCGGTGCGGCCATCCGCTCCACCAGCGGACCCCACCCGGGGCGTGCGCTCCCACCGCCCGCGGGCGTGGCCACCGCCACCGTGACCGGCAAGGTCCCGGCGGACAGCGCCGCCGCTAGCAATCCCCCTTGGAGCGCCAGCAATCCCCCGGCGCCGAGCAAAATCCCCCGCCACACCGACCGTGCCACCTCGTGCCCCCACGGCCAGTCTATCCGGTTTGCTCCCGGCCATGCCCGCGCGGCTGCACATGCTTTCGGGCTCGGCGGGCACAGGCGGCTCGCCGCTCACCGGCCCCGGGTTCGCCCGGCGCGGCTCGGAAGCCACCATCCCATACACCCCGCCGATATAGAGACCGCCCATCGGCGCCTGTTCCAAGCCACTGCCGCCACCAGCAGCCCGGCAGCGTGGCACCTACCAGAAGCAGGGCGGCCCAGGCGCCTTCATTCACATACCAGAGCCGCGGCGAGCGCGACGCGATCACGCGCCCCCTCGCCGCCCCCAGCGCGGTCATGAGCGCTATGCCCAGTACGTGCCCGACCGTGAGGCTCATTGCGTGCTCTCCTCGGCGCTCAGCGGCTACAGGGACAGTGCCAGCGGCACAGGCGCCGGCGCCAGCCTCCCCCGCTCGGGCAGCGGCGGCGACAGGGGGTCGCCGGTGCGCACAGCCGTCAGGAAAAATGTGCGGGCGCCCGCGATGCGAACCGGCACAAACCGATGCTGAAGGTCGAGGCCCGGCTCCCGAGGCAGCAGCACCACCTTGTTGGTGCCTGAGCGCGCCGCCCACACGGTGGGGTCTTTCTTGCTGACCCCTTCGACCAGCACCACATCTCTGCGCCCCACCCACGCCTGGTTCTTCTCCAGGCTAATCCGGTACTGCAGCGCCATCAGGCGGTTGAGCCGGTCTTTCTTCGCCATCTCCGGGACGGGGTTGCGCCCTTCCCACCGCGCCGCCGGCGTACCCGCCCGCGGGGAGTAAATGAAGGTGAAGGCGGTGTCGTATCGCACTTGCTCCACCAGGCTCAGGGTCTCGGCAAACTCGTCCTCCGTTTCGCCGGGAAACCCTACGATGATGTCAGTGGTCAGCACGGCATCGGGGATGGCCCTCCGCACGCGCTCCACCAAGTCCAGATACTGCTCGCGGGTGTATTTGCGGTTCATCTTCTTCAGCACCGCCGAGCTGCCGGCCTGCACCGGGAGATGCACATGGCGGGTGACTTTGCTGCCGGCCGCGATGGTGTCGATCAACTTCTGCGAAAAATCCTTCGGATGGCTGGTGAGGTATCGGAGCCACCGAATGCCGTCGATTGGCTCGAGCGCCGCCAGCAAGTCGGCCAAGTCCGCGGTGGGCTCCAGGTCGTGGCCGTATGAGTTCACATTTTGCCCCAACAGCGTCACATCCTGATAGCCCTGCGCCGCCAGCGCCTCCACTTCCGCCACGATGTCCGCCACCGGGCGACTTTGCTCGCGGCCGCGCGTAAACGGCACGATGCAGTACGTGCAAAACTTATCGCAGCCATAGATGATATTGACAAACGCGCTGGCGCCGCCCGCCCGGCGCGAGGGCAGGTTGCTCTGCACTTCCTCGGACGCTTCCCACACGTCCACCACCATCTCCCGACTGCCTGCGGCCCGCTCCAGCAGCGCCGGCAACTCGTGAAGGTTGTGCGTCCCAAACACCACGTCCACATGCGGCGCATGCCGGCGGAGCCACGCTATCGTTCCAGGCTCCTGCGCCATGCACCCGGCGAACGCGACGGTGAGGCCGGGGCGCTCCTGCTTCATCGCCTTCAGGTTCCCGATGTAGCCAAAGGCATGATCTTCCGCCGACCCACGCACGGCACAGGTGTTCACGACCACCAAGTCGGCCTCGGCGTCGCCGCTGGCTGGCCGGTATCCCATCTGCTCCAGCTCGCCCGCCATGATTTCCGAATCGCGCACGTTCATTTGGCAGCCGAACGTGCGAATATAGTAGCGCGGTGCCACCGCCATCCCGCCACCTCCTTTCGTCCGCCGATTGGCTCACGCGCTTGTGCTCCTACAGCGTATCACGCGCGGCGCGCAGATCGGCAGTGGCCCTGAGCAGGCTCCGATCCCGATCGCGCCTCGCCTCTCGGGCCAATCAGCAAACCACCTCAGGACTCTCTCCCTGGTCCCGTGTGCCAGCCCGCTGCACTCTCAAGCGCGCCGGCCACCTCCGCCCGCACGCGCTCGGCCACCCGAGCGGCCACCCCCGCCGGCGCACTGAACCGCACCTCATATCCCGACTCCGCCGGGTCTTGCTCCAAAATCGCGCCCTCGGCACGAATCCAGCCCAGCACCTCGCCCGCCCCCCAGGGCACCAACATCTGGATGGGTGGGCGGTCCTCCGCCAGCCGGCCTGCGAGCGCCGCAACCAGCCCGTGGTGGTTCCAGCCCGTCGCTGCGGACACCGGAATGCCCCGGGGCCGCTGCCCCGCTCCCACGCGGTCCCACTGGTTTTCCACGAGCAGGCGGGGGATGTGCGCGGCACCCACGTCGCGGAGCACCTCGTCGACGACTGCTTCTTGGCGCTCACCGCCGCGGGACGCATCAACCACCACCAGCAGCAGATCGGCCTCCCGCACCTCGTCCAGGGTAGACTTGAAGGCGGCGACCAGTGAGTGCGGCAGACGGCGCACCAGCCCCACCGTATCCACCAGCAGCACCGGGCCGAAGTTTTCCAGATGCACACGGCGCACACCAGGATCCAGCGTGGCAAACAGCTGGTTTTCCACCAGGGCGGCGCGCCGCGTGATCTGCCGAAACAGCGAGGATTTGCCCACGTTGGTGTAGCCCACTAAGGCCACCGTGGGAATCAGCCCGGCGGCGCGGCGCTCCCGCCGCGTTTGGCGCTCCCGGTCCACCCGGCCGAGCTCTTCCTGCAGCGCCGCGACGCGCTGCCGCACCCGCCGGCGGTCCACCTCCAGGCGGGTTTCTCCCGGGCCCCGGGTGCCAATGCCGCCGCCCGTGCGGGACAAGCCGCGCTGGCGAGCCGCCAGGCGCGGGAGGCGATACGTGAGCTGAGCCACTTCCACCTGCAGCCGCCCTTCTCGGCTGTTCGCGCGGCGGCTGAAGATGTCCAGAATCAGCTCGGTGCGGTCTACCACTCGGCAGCCCCAGTGCGCTTCCCACTCCCGTGCCCACCGCGGCGTCAGCTCATCCGCCCAAATCACCAAATCCAAGCGCTCGCGCACCACCCGGTCGCGCACAGCGTCCAGCGCGCCCGCCCCGAGTGGCATGCCGCCGGCGCGCGCCTGGAGCCACACACCCACCACGGCGGCGCCGGCACTCTTGGCTAGGGCCGCCAGCTCGTCCATGTCCGCCTCCGCGTCAATGCGTGCGGCGGCGCGGCGCTTGTCGAAACTACCCACCAGCAGCGTGCGCTCGGCGCTTCTCGGGCCGTCCAACGACTTCTCCCTCCCCGCTATGGGTGTCCCAGGTCCAGCAGCAGCACCACGGCCGGACCCGCCGCTGGGTCCAGGGACAGTGCCGCCTCGGCCTCGCGCCGGGCCGCAGCCGGGTGGTGGAGCAAAACGTCCGCCCGCGCCAGATCATACAGCGGCTGCCACCAGCCCGGACTCACCCGCCGCGCCGACTGAAAGTATCCCCGTGCGGCCGCCGGCTGGCGCTCCGCCAGCAGGAGCCGGCCCCACTCATCATAAGTGGCACCTTGCGGCCCACCCAGCAGCGCGGCTCGGCTCAAATCGCGCTCCGCTTGTGGCCACGCGGCCCGATGCACCGCGACCGCCGCCAGGCCATCCAGGGCAAGCCAGTTGGCGGGATGCGCTTTGACCGCATGGGCGTACGCCGCCTCCGCCAGCGTCCAGTTTCCTGCGGTGAGGGCCAACAGGCCCACGTTGTCCTGAAGCGTGCTGGATTGCGGGTCCAGGGCCAGCGCGTGCTGTGCCAGTGCCAAGGCCGCCCGGGGGTGCGAGAGCGCCGCCATAATTTGGCCCAGCCGCGCGTACCCGGCTGCCGAGCGAGGGCTTTTCGCCACCACTTGCTCCTGGTTTGCGGCGGCCCGCGTGAGGTCGAAGCGGGCGCGCTGCCACCGCTGGAGCCCCGCTTGGGCATACGCCGCGGCCGTGGGCGCCGGCGTGGTGCGCCCGCAACCCGCCAAGCCGGCCATCGCCAGGGCTGCTCCCGCTGCCGCCAGCACTTTGCCTACCCTGCGCGCCCGCATCCGCTACCAGCCCAAAAACGTGCGCACTGCGGCATCACCGAGGCACTCTGCCATGCCGGGCGCGAGCGGAACCGCCGCCACCTCGCCCTGTGTCATCCACGCCACGTCGGCGGCGTCGCTGCCGGCGGCTAGATGCCCCGCCCCGCTCCACTCGCAAGCCAGGTCCACGATGACGAAGTGGCGATCCGGGCCGCCTGCGGAGGCCGAGGGGCGGAGCTCTCCCACAAACAGTGGGCCCAAGGCGCCAACGGCCAGGCCCGTTTCTTCAGCCACCTCACGCACCGCGCCCGCCGCTACGCTTTCACCCCACTCCAGGTGGCCGCCGGGAAAGGCCCAGGCGTGGGGATACGGCGCCTGCCCCCGCTTGACCAGCAGCACACGTCCCTGGCCATCCCGCACAATGGCGGCAATCCCCACCTCCGGCCGCCGATCTCTCAACGAGGACCCTCGCCGGGCGCGCTGTCATATACGGTGAGCTCGTGCCCCTCGTCGCGCAGCCGCACGCCAAAGGCCAGCCCGCGTTCTGACAGCACCTGATTCAAAAACGTGACCACGTGGCTCGGCTCAAAGTTTTCAAACCAGCGAGCGCCTAACACACGCAGAGCATCATGGTCCGCCCGCACTTCGGTCATGAAGCCACCTCCTGGGAACACTGGGCGCAGGCCGCCGCATCAGCCGGTCCGCCGCCGACTGGCAGCCAATCTGCGCCGCACCCCCGCCATTATCGAGGTTTTCCAGCACAGCGTCCACCGTTGCGCTGGCCCGCGATCCAGCAACCCGATGCACGAGCGGGTCGTGCAGACACCCCAACTGCCCACACTGTGAATGCGGTGAGACGCTCGCTGGCACACACTGCGGGGAGGTGGTCAACGTGGCCCCGGGGAGCGGGGGACAGACGTTGCTGCCGGACCCAGTGCGCGATCGATTTAAGTACGAAGTCGCCGAGGAGCTCGCGCTGCTTGGCGATATTGATGCCAAAGGTTGGGCGGACCAGCCGACTCGCGACTTCGCCGCATCGGCGGCAACATGGTGAAGGTGTTGATCCGCCAAGCCGAAGAGTCGCTGGCCCACCGCAATGCCTCCGAATAGTCGCTTCCTCGGGGCCGGGCTTGCCCGGCCCTATTGCATGGCCGCCCACACACCGCCCGCAGCGCCTAGGACGACGCCCAGCGCCAGGGAGATCGGGAGTGCCCCTGCCGCCAGCCCGGTGGCCGCCGCCAGCGCACGGCCGCCTGCTGCCAAACCCAGCCCCGCGAGTGCCCCGTGCACGCCGCCGCCTGACTCTGCGGTGCGCCCGGCAACCCACCCCGCTCCGACACACGCCACCAAACTGCCGACGGTGAGCGCCAGCCGCAGGATCCCCTCTGACACGGGCGCCCGGTCAGAGACCACCGCTAGCAGGAGTGCCGCGAACGCTCCCAGCAGCGTACCCGCACCAATGCCATATCCCACCGCCCTGAGGCTCATGCGGATCCCCCCGGCGCACTTTACGCCAGTAGCCGCCCGGATAGAGCACCTCTCGCCGCCCTGCTCAGCGGCCCCGCCGGCGGAGGCTCCGCTTCCCCCGCGCCACCAGGCGGCGCACCATCTGCCCACCGATTTGGCCCACGTCCCGCGTGGTCATGTTGGCAAAGCCTCGGTGGGCGATATCCTCTTCGAGGCCCAGGTCTTTCGCGACTTCGAACTTCAAGGCCGTGAGTTCGCCGCCCGCGTGCTGGGCCGGCAGGCGGCGGGCGACCCGGCGCCGCTGGCCCCTTGTCTTTGGCTTCGCCGCTTTCACGCCGACACGCCCTTTCAGATGGATTAGTCCGTCCGCGTTAGCGTATCCGGGGCGACCCTCTCCATGCAGAAAACCTCCGCGGGCACGGGCAGCTGGTCCAGCGCGTGGAGCGCCCGCTGGCCTTCCCGCGCCGTCAAGTCGATGGACAGCGGCGTGACCGACACGAGCCCCGCCGCCACCGCCGCCACATCGGTGTCCGCCGGCTCCTGGGTCTCGTCGGCAGACCCCGCCATCACGTACCAATCGCGGCCGCCCCAGCGCCGCTGGCGCCGAAATTCGTTCAGATAGTGCCGCTCGCCCAAGCGCGTGAGGGAGAGCCGCGGCGGCACGACCGCGCCGAGCGGGGGAATATTGAGATTGTAAAACACGCCGCGCGGCAGCGGGCGATAAGCGTGATCCAGCCACCACCCCACAAACCGGGCCGCCGCCGGCATATGGGCCGATTCGCGCTCCGCCAGCGAAATCGCCACGGCCGGCACGCCCATAAAGGCGGCCTCCATGGCCGCGGACACGGTCCCGGAGTAAAATACGTCGCGCCCCAAATTCGATCCATGGTTGATTCCCGATAAGACTAAGTCCGGTGGGCCGGGCAACAGTTGCTCCAGCGCCAGCTTTACGGAGTCCACAGGCGTGCCGCCGATGGCAAACCCCGCCACTCCCGGCTCTAGCTCCCGCGGCGCCACGGAGATGCGCCGCGTCAGCGTGATAGAGTGCCCACTCGCGCTGCGGTTGGCATCCGGCGCCACCACCACCACGTCGCCCCGCGCCGCCACCGCATGCACCAGCGCCCGAATGCCTGCTGCCTCAATGCCATCGTCGTTCGTCACCAATATCCGCAATCCCGCTCCCCACTTCCCGCGGCGTTTTCCTATCGGCTGGCTGGGCCGACGACGGCACGGCCGCCTCCGGCAAACGCCTCCACCCGCTCCAGCACCGTGCCGGTGTCGCCCACCGCCACCTGCGGTCCGGGCAGCGACGCCAAAAACGCGCGGCCGTACCGGGTGGGCCGGCGCACACCTCCCGGCGGGCCATGGCCAGCCGGGAGAATGCGGGGGTCCAGCACCACCACGGCGCCGCGATCTTCCTCCGTTCGCAGCAGGCGGCCAAAGCCCTGCCGGAACTTCAGCACGGCCTGTGGCAGCGAGCGCGCGCCAAACGGGGAGCGCCCTTGCCTGAGAAGCACCTCCGCCCGGGCCTCCTCCAACGGCTCCCCGGGGTACCCGAACGGCAGGCGGGTGAGGACCACTGCGGCCAGTGCCGGCCCCGGCACGTCCACGCCCTCCCACAGCCCACTGGTGCCCACCAGCACCGTGGCCGGATGCGTGCGCAGGTGCGCCGCCAGCTGATGCGGGCTGCCGCCGGGCCCCTGCACCAGCAGCTCCAATCCCAGCGCCGCCAGCGGCGCGTCCAAGGCGTCCGCCAGCGACTCCACCGCCGCGCGGCTGGTCGCCAGCACCATGAGGCGCCCGCCTAGCCGTCCGGCCAGCTGCGCCACAAACTGCCCAGCCCGCCCCAGGTGGTCAGGATCATTCGGCAGCGGAAAGTCCGAAGGGATCGCCAGCAGGGAATGCTTGTGGGCCGCGAAAGGCGACGGGTATGCCGTGACCCCAATGTCTCGCGGCAGCCCCAGCTGACTGCCCAGATAGTCAAACCGCCCGTCCGCCGTGAGGGTCGCCGACGTCAACACCGTGCCGCCCGGCACCGCGCTCCACAGCGTGTCGGCCAGCAGGGTTCCCGGATTCAAGGGCGCCCGCCGAATCGTCACCTGCGTGCCGGCTCCATTCCACTCCCACCAATCGACCCAGTCGTCGGAGCGGCTCTGGAACGCGCCGATCCCCACGGCCAGCTCCTGAATGACCCGCTCCATGCGGCCCAGCTGCAGCCACCGAGCGCTTTTCCGCTCCAGCTCCGAACCTTCCTCCTCCGTCGCCGCGATGGCGTCGGCCAGCTGGCG
Source organism: Bacillota bacterium (assembly GCA_021846505.1). GTDB lineage: Bacteria > Bacillota > Sulfobacillia > Sulfobacillales > JAIMBI01 > JAJZWV01. The sequence continues at coordinate 14,582 of JAJZWV010000037.1, read as the reverse complement.
GGCCGCCCCGTCCAAGCTCACCGCGGCTTCGGCCAGCGCCGGGCCGGCTGGCCCCTCTTCCAAGCGCCGGGCCACGTCACCCACCACCCGGAGTGTTTCCACTCGCGGCCGGAATGCGGACGACTCCGTCCGCTTCAACGCACGCCCCAGCGCTGCCAGCGCGTCGGCGGCCTGCTGAAGCAGCGCCGCGTTGCCTTGCAGCACCTGGCGCAGCAAGTCCGCGCGTGCCCCCAGCAGCTGATAGCTGTGGCCCAGAATCCCCGTGGGCCTGGCCCACTCCGCGAGCAGGCGACTTGACCGCACCAGGTCAATCCGCAGGCCCAGCGCCTGGTCCGCTACCTCGGGCAGATGGTGCGCTTCATCGATGACCAGATGATGAAATTCGGGCAAGACGCCCCCCTGGGCGGCATGGGCCAGCAGCAGGGAGTGGTTGGTGACCACCAGGTTGGCACTCTCCGCCAAACGGCGACTCCGACGCATGTAGCACGGCCCGGCAAACTTGCAGCGGGAGCCAAGGCAGGCATCGGGGTCAGCCGCTACGGCCTCCCACACGCCCTGAGCCCCGGGCACCCGCCCGCCCGTCCACTCATCGCGCTCGCCGGCCTCGGTTTCCGCCAGCCATACCACCAACGAGGCCGCCGCCGCCCGCTGGTCCCAGGTCCAAGCCAGGTCCACTCCCCCGGTTTCCTCTTCAGCCTTCAGCAGGCACGCATAGCGTGCCCGACCTTTGACCAGCGCACGCGGCACGTCTTCCAGCCCCAGTGCTTGAAGGGCTTCCGGCAAATCCTTGTGCCACAGCTGGTCCTGCAGCGCCACGGTGTGGGTGGCCACCACCACCCGCTCACCTTCCCACGCCGCCTGCCTCACGGCGGGCAGAAGATACGCCAAGCTCTTTCCGACGCCGGTTCCGGCTTCTGCCACCAAGGTGGTGTGGTCGGCCAGGGCCTCTTCCACCGCGTCGGCGAGGGCCACCTGACCGGGCCGTGCCTGCCATCCGGGATGCAGCCGGGCCAGCGCACCGCCTTCCGCAAACCAGTCATGGATAGGTCCCAGCGCCACCGCTCGGGGGGCGAGGGGCACTGTGGAGGGCTCGGGTGCGGGGCGAAACAGTCCCGCCTCGGGACCGCCCGGAACCGAATCCCAGCGCCACCAGTCTCCTTCGCGCCCCACCGTGTGGCGGACCAGGGCAGACGTGGCGCGCCCCAGCCGAGACAGCCTTCGCTGCACGGCTGCCATCACAAAGTAGCATGCGACCACGTCCGTCCGCGCATCGTGCGCGCTGCCCGGCACGTCACAATCTGCCGCCAACTCCGCCAGCTTGTGGTTGCGGCGCGCCGGAAAGGCGATGCGGGCCCAATCCCACGTATCAAGGCCCTGAGGCAGTGCCAAGCCAGCCTGGGCCAAAAACTTCAGGTCAAATGCGATGTTGTGCCCGGCCACCGGGTCTTCGCCCACAAACGCTTGGAGCGCCGGCCGTACCGCACTCCAGGCGGGCGCCGCCGCGAGCACCTCCGGGTCCAGGTGCGTGAGCCGCAAAATTTCCCGCGGCACCGGGCGGGTGGGCCGCACAAAGCTGGATGCCAGTGCCACGGTCCCACCCGGGGCGTCGGGGTCGACGCGCAGCGCCGCTACCTGGATGATTTCGTCATGCTGCGCATCCAGGCCGGTGGTTTCCAGGTCCACGATCACCATCGGCCGCGCCACCACAGCGGCGGCCGGCGGCAGCTGCAGGTCCTGCAGATTCAGCGCCTCCACCGCCAGGGCGCCGCTGGGCGGGCTTGTCATCGTCGGCACCTCCGTCGGCTCTCTGGATCTCCCCGATGCCCCTCGATTGTACCCTGCGGCATGGCTCGGCTCCGCTGGGGCACGCTAAGCCGACAGCAGGAGGGAAATGACTTGGATAACATAGGGCACACCCCGGCAGCCAGCCGCAGTCGGGAAGCGACGCTCTTGGCCAGCTTCAACTTTGCCGAGGACGCGCGCCGCGCGGCCGACACCCTGCGCGGCGCCGGGTTCGACGTGGTGCAGGTGGCGGCCGCCGCCGGCCGCCCGGATCCTGTTGGTGAGCCCCTGGTGGAGTGGGGCCGCTGCGGATATGAAGCCCGGGCCCTGGACGACAAGTGGACCTCGGCCGCGGCGTGGGACAATGCACTGGGACTTGACATCGGGGGCGGCACGCTTTTGACTGCCGTGGTGCCCGAGGGAGACCGGGCCCGCGCCGCGCAACTTATCAAAGAGGCCGGCGGGCGCCTGTAGGCCGGCGTCAGCACCCGGGATGGGCGGGCGCCCGCAGGTACACGGGATTGGCCACCACCCATGGCACCCACCGGCGCCCGCACGGCCTGTCGGCCTCCACCCGCCAGACGCCCGGACCCAGAGCCGCGACCGCCCACTCCTGCCCCTCGTGGCTCGCCACGGCCACGCCGTCCCGCTTGACGGTGAAGCGAGCCGGGCAGGGACTCGCCATCCTGAGCGCCATCCCCGGCTCCCAGGCCGCCTCGCTGCCCATCGGACACACCCGCGCGCCGGCGGCGGCAAAAAATCTAAAGCCCTTGGGAAATCCCCCCGCCTGGCCGCTCATGGCCAGCACGCGCCCCGCGGCCAGCGCCTCGAGCACCAGGCGGCGGTCCGCGAGCACGTCCGCGCCGGTCAGCGGCTCGGCCACCAGCACGTGTGTGCGCAGCGTGTTGAAGGAGACGGGGTATGGAAAAACCACGGCGCCCAGCGGTGGGTGTCCCACGACGACCGCATGCGCATCCACCCCGGCCACACCAACCACCCGCCGCTCTTGCCCTAGGCGGTCCCACAGCGCCAGGGTTTCCGATGTGGGGCGCTCGCTGCCCCGAAACGGATGGCGGAGCGCCCCGATCCCGCTCCATAGCCCGTGCACCCCGCGCATCCACTGCGACAGGTGATTCCATACTTCGAGCCCCGTGTAGGCGGTGCCCTCGCGGTCGGCCCACCGGTAGGACGGCAACTTCAGCACGGGATTGCCCGGGTCGTCGGGATGCGCCACGAACCCAAGATGGCCCATGGAGGCCGCCTCCGCCGTGAACTCGGCAAACGGCCGGTGCCGGTCGGGGACGCCCGTGCCCCCCAGCGCCAGGTAGTGGCTCTGGGCTGGGGTCACCTCCAGCCCCACCAGCAGCAGGGATCGGCCCCAGTAGCCCTCGCCCGGATCCTGCTGCGCCGCCAGGGTGTCGTGGTCCGTGAGCCACACCACATCCACCTGCGCGGCTTGAGCCGCCGCCATAATCTCCGCCACGGTGCCGCGCCCGTCCGACAGCCGCGAGTGCACATGCAGCACCATGCTCACTTCGTGCCAGGCGCCATCCGCCCTCAAGGCGGCACGGCCGCCGGCCGGTGCACGGACGACCCGGGCATGAACCGCGCTTGCGCCTGGGCCAGCACGCGGCCGTCCGCATCGCACAGCGCCGCATGGGCCTCCACCAGGCGGTGGTGCGCCGCGTCCGCCCAAGCTTGCACGGCGAGCGGCACCTCCGTGAGCACCGGGTGGCGGTAGCGCACCGACAGCTCCGCTGTCGCCGCGTTCAGGTGAGTGGCGTGCCACACGGCATGCCACATGCCGTCATCCAGGATCGCCGCGATGGTGCCGCCATGCACGACGCCGGTGAAGCCCTCATAGCGTGCGGGCACCGCCAGCTGTGCCGTGACGGGGCTGCCCGCCCTCCACTGCACATGCAGTCCCTCAGGGTGATCGGGCCCACACACCCAGCAGCGATTTTCGCTGGGCCTCTCGGCCGCGCCCTTTCCGGTCACGATTCGGTCAGACGGCGGGCGCGCGCCGCCGCTTCGCGCAGCACCGCCCCCTCGTCAAACGTGGTAATGAACCCGTCATCCAGCACCACTTGGCCACCGATCACCGTGTAGCGGACGTCGCTGGGCTGTGTCGCGTACACCAGTGCGGAGAGTGGGTCCGCATGGGGCACCACATGCGGCGCCCACCAGCTGGCCACGGCAAAGTCCGCCCACTGGCCTTTCGCCAGCACGCCGCTGGGCCAGCCGAGTGCCTGGGCACTGCCGCGAGTCGCCAGGGCTAGCGCCTTCGCGGCCGTGAAGGCCGCGGGGTCGCCGGTGCGCGACTTTTGGAGCCAGGCGGCCAGCCGCATCTCCTGAAACGGGTCCAGTCGGTTCGTGCTGGCCGCGCCATCGGTGCCCAGTCCCACCGTGACCCCTGCCTGCTCCAGCTCAATGACCGGGGCGATGCCATTGCCCAGCTTCAAGTTGGAGGCGGGGCAGTGAATCACGGACGCCCCGTGCGCCGCCAGTCGGCGGATGTCCGCCTCCGACACGTACACCCCGTGGGCCGCGACCGTGCGGGGGGTGAGCAGGCCCGCCGCCTCGGCCCACTCGATGGGGCTTTGGCCCAGGGCGCTTCCGAGCTGGCGCATCTCCTCCTGGCTTTCCGCCAGGTGGACATGGATGCGGAGGTGGTGGGCCTGGGCGGCGTCCGCCACCGCCTTGGCTAAAGCGGGCTCCACGGTGTAGGGCGCGTGCGGCGCGAGCCAACCCGCGACGCGGCCCCCGTCCGCCGCCAGGGCGCGAGCCAGGGCGACCGCTTCCGCCACCGCCTCCAGCTGGTCGGGTCCGCTGGTGAGGCCTCGCCCCACCACGGCCCGCATCCCCGAAGATTTAGCCGCCCGCACCACTGCGGGGGTGTGCCAGTACATATCCGCAAATCCCACCACGCCCGCGTGGATCATCTCCGCGGCGGCCAGCAGGGTGCCCACTTCCACGTCCTCGGGTGTGAGGCGGCTTTCAATCGGCCAAATATGCTCGGTCAGCCACGGCATGAGGCGGGAGTCATCGGCGAATCCCCGCAGCAGCGCCATGGCCGCATGGCCATGGCCATTGACGAAGCCCGGAAAGACGGCGCCTTCGCCCACCTCCACGCGCCGCTCCGCGGCCTCGCGGCGCGGGGGGCCAACGTACTGAATTCGGTCGCCGGCCCACACCACTTCGCCCGGGGCCCAGATGGTGCCGGCCTCGGCGCCCGTCACCACGTGGCTCGCCACCACGCTGAATACCCCGGCCCCCGCCCCGCCACTCACGCCGGGGTCCATGCAAACGCCGACAGATAGGCACGCTGCGCGGAAGTCAGGCGGTCAATCTCAACCGCGCGCGCCTCCAGGCGGGCTTCGGCGACGGCCCGATCGACATCCCCGTCCACGGCATAGAGGCCCGGCGGCCGTGAGCCAGCGGCCAAGCGCTCCAGCGTCAGTGCCTGCAGTCCAAACGTCAAGTCCATAATTTCCACCGGATGGCCGTCCCCGGCAGCCAAGTTGACTAGGCGGCCGTCGGCCAGCACCACCACCGTGCGGCCGTCGGCCAGCTGGTAGCGCACGGCGTCGGCATCGCGCCCGGGCTCGGCCAGCACCGCGTGAGCCTTCAGCCACCGGACATCCACCTCGACATCGAAGTGGCCGGCATTGGCGAGCACCACGCCGTCGGGCATGACCGCGAAGTGCTCGGAGCGCACCACATCCCGGCAGCCCGTGCACGTCACGACAAATTGCGCCTCGGCCGCCGCGGCGGCCATCGGCAGCACCCGGTGTCCATCCATCAGGGCTTCATTGGCCCGAATCGGATCCACCTCGGTCACAATCACGCGAGCGCCCAAGCCCCGTGCCCGCTCCGCAACGCCGCGGCCGCACCAGCCGTAGCCCGCCACCACCACCGTCGCGCCAGCCACGGTCAGGTTGGTATGGCGCAGGATGGCATCCCAGGTGGACTGCCCCGTGCCGTAGCGATTGTCAAACAAATGCTTCATCGCGGCGTCGTTCACGGCAACCATCGGGAAGGGCAGCGCATCGGCCGCGGCCAGGGCCTTTAGGCGCGTCACGCCCGTGGTTGTCTCTTCGGTGCCGCCGCGGATGGCTGCCGCCAGGGACCGGCGGCCGCCGATGAGCCGCGACACCAGCTCGCTGCCGTCGTCCACAATCAAGGTCGGCTCGATGTCCAGCACCCGGTGGTGCAGCCGGTCGTACTCCTCGTCGGACAAGCCGCGCCGGGCGTGCACTTCCACGCCCGTCTCTTGAAGCGCCGCCGCCACGTCATCCTGCGCGGACAGGGGATTGGAGCTGGTGATCGCGACATCGGCCCCGCCCTCTTTCAGCAGCCAGGCCAGCATGGCTGTCTTCGCTTCCAGATGCAGCGACATCGCCACCCGCTGGCCCGCCAGTGGGTGCTCGCGCAAAAACCGCTCTCGGATGCCGCCCAACACCGGCATGTATGCCCGCGCCCAGAGAAGCTTGCGGCGGCCCCATGACCGCTCCAACTCCGCGTCTGCCCTCACTAGCCCTCAGCTCCCTCCACTGCGTTCGGACCCGGGGGGCAGAAGCAGTCGGTGGGCCTCCCCGGCAGCAACGCACGCGCCAGCACGCGCGCCATCTGCTCCTGCTGCGCCGCTACCACCCCTGTGACTTCTTCGTGCGTCAGCGCTGCCGCCGACAGCCCCGCCCCCAAATTGGTGACGAGGCACAGGGCGGCGTAGCAAAGTCCCAGCTCGCGCGCCAGCACCACTTCCGGCACGCCCGTCATGCCGACCACGGTGCCTCCCAGCCGGTGAAACGCGCGAATTTCCGCAGCCGTTTCAAAGCGCGGGCCCGCGGTGCAGACGTAGGTGCCGGAGGGCGACAATTTGGCGGACTCCTGCTCACCCGCGGCGATGAGGGCGGCCCTCCACCCTGCGCAGTACGGCGCGGTCATGTCCGTGTGGCGCACGCCGGGCAGCGGCGAGCCCTCGCCATCAAAAAACGTGCGCGCGCGGCCGCCGGCAAAATCCATAAATTGGTCCACCAGCACCAGCGTGCCGGGTGCCAGCGCCGTCTCAAGCGATCCCACGGCTGCGGTAGCCAGCACGGCACGAGCGCCCGCCCGCCACAGCGCCCAGACGTTAGCGCGGTAGTTGACGCGGTGCGGCGGCACCTGATGGCCTGGCCCGTGCCGGTTCAAGAAGTAAATCGGGCGGCCGCCCACGTCCCCCACCAACAGCGCGACCGCACCGTAGGGCGTGTCCACCGCCTGAATGCCGTGTCGCGAAAATCCTGGGAGCCGCTCCGGGTCATAGACGCCCGTTCCACCGATCAGACCCACTGGCGCCGCTTCGCTGGCGTGCATGCCTGGCACTCCTCCTTTGGACGCCTGGGGACTACGGGCTCATTTTAACCGATTGGCCGGGAAGCGCCGCAGCACCCTGCTACTCCGCCGGGCTCAGCACAATCTGCACCACCTCCGGGCGCGAGAAAAGCCGGACCGGCAGCTCGGAGGTTCCCAGCCCGCGAGACACGACCAGCGTGCGGCCGTCGTGCCAGGGGACCAAGCCCGCGGTTTCGCCCCGCGCCAGTCGGCTGTGCCGCAGGATCGGCCCGAGCCACGGCAGTGCCACCTGCCCCCCGTGAGTGTGGCCGGCCAGCACTAGCCCATAGGGCGCCGCGCCGGGGGCCAGGATGGCATCGGGCCGATGGCTCAGCAGCACGGCCGGCTCGCCGTCGGGCACCTGGGCCCACTCTGGGCGGCCGCGCCCCAAGTCCGCCACGCCGCCCAGCAGCAGGCGGCGGCCCGCGGGGCTGGTGTACCGCTCCACGCGATTGTCCAGCAGCACCGCCGGCGGCGGCGCCCACGGGCCCATGTGGAGCACGCCCCTCCGATAGTCGTGATTGCCCGACACATACCGGGTGCGCGCCGCCGGCAGCCGGCCGAGCTCCGCAGCCAGCCGCCGGCGCGGCCGCATCGGGCTGTAGAGGTCCCCGGTAATCGCAATCAGGTCCGCCTCGGCCAGCCACTGCTGGACCGGAGCCATCCGAAACACCTGCACGCGCCCATGCAGATCCGACAGCTGGACAATCGTAAAGCCAGCCAATTCGGCCGGCCAGCTAGGGTGCCACACACGATACTGCACGGGGCGGATCCAAAACGGCTCCACCCCTACAGCATAGGCGGCAGTCACGGCTGCCGCCACGATTACCCAGACCCATGGAGAAGACCAGGCCCACACCGGCCGCTAGGCGCTAGCGGTCGACCCTGGCCCGGCGGACAGCTCGGCAGGGGAGAAATAAATTTCCATTTCGCGGCGAGCCGATTCTTCGCCGTCAGAGCCGTGCACCAGGTTCTCCGTAATCGACAGGGCCCAATCGCCGCGAATGGTCCCGGGGGCAGCTTTGGCGGGGTCCGTCGCGCCCATGAGAGCGCGCACCACCGCTACGGCTTCGCGGCCCTCCCACACCATGGCGAGCGCCGGCCCGGCGGTGATGAACTGGACGAGCTCCGGGTAATACGGCTTCCCCCGATGCTCCTCGTAGTGGCGCGCCGCCATCGCGGAAGAGACCGACACCAACTTCATGGCCCTAAGACATAAGCCCTTCGCCTCCAGGCGGCCCACGATGGCACCCACCAAACCCCGGCGCACGCCGTCAGGCTTGACCATCACAAATGTTCGCGACACGGGCATTCCCCCAGCAGCTCGGATTGAATCGCATGAATCGCGGCGGCCGCATGCGGTCTAAACGGCGGCGCGCTCGGCATCCTTGCTCACCAGCACCCCACGCAAGGTTTCTGACGCGGTAAAGTGCGCGGCCCCAAAGCGCTCCACAATGAAGCGGCACGCCTGCCAGGGATCGACGCTGTCGCCACAGGTAAACACATCGACAGCGGCGTATCCGTGCTCGGGCCAGGTATGGATGGCCAAATGCGACTCCGAGATTACCACCACACCGCTCACCCCTTGCGGGCTGAACTTGTGAAAGGCCACCTCGCGAACTTCCGCGCCAGCGTGCAAGGCCGCTTTCACCATGATGTCCTCCACCATGGCGATGTCATTCAACACCCGCGCCTGGCAGCCGTGGACTTCCGCCAGGATGTGCCGTCCCAACGCGTTCATCGCATTCCCAACCCCCTTTTGCCCCGTTTCATAGGAAATGGCGTCGTGTCGCCAGTGCATGCGCGTCACCGGCCCGACGGCCATGCTCATTCTACCAAACCGATATGGACTGTCAACAAAATATCGCGGTAATTTCGACTGGCGTCTGCCTGCGGTGCGAGATCCGCCCAAAATCTCCGCCTAGGGCGGTCGGAATCATGTTTTCTCGGTCGCTCGTGCCTCAGCCGCAAATAGCGGCGCCTTCTCGGGCGGGGGGCAGAGCGGGCATCGCCCGGTGCGCACCGCCATCGCTTCTGCCAAAACGCCTGCACCATCCGCAGCGGCCCCCGGGGGCCGGTGGCGGTGCGCCACTCGGCCGCGCCACCCCCCATGCATATTCCCACCGGCGCGCGAGGGGACGCGGGGGTCGCCTCGCCGCACCGACGCCGTCACCGGCTGGGGCGCCACGGCGCCCAAACGCTCCCAGCCCCACGCCACCTCCACGTCGGCCCACGGGATGACCCCCCGCGGGCACGAGCCCCTAGCGGCCGGCGCGGCCCATCCGGCAGCCCCCTGCACCTCGAACCCCTCCGACTCCAGATGCTCCTGTGCTGTTGCCAGAGCGCCCGCCATCTCAGGACCTGGCCCCAGCACCCCCGCGAGCCGCATCCGGCTCACCCCGAAGCCCCAGCGTCCACCAGCGCCCCCACCGCGGCAAGCATCGACCGCGCATTGTCTCGCAAAACATACGCCCCGATGGGGTTCAGCAGTGCCGCCAGCATCGGCACACCAAACTCAAACTCGGTGACCAGGCTCACCCGCACCACGTCAGGGCCCACGGCTTCAATCCGCCACTCGCCGGCAAACTTTTTCAAGTCGCCGGCGATTTGCTCGTATTGAATCCGCCCCGGTAGAAACTCGTCCCGCTCCCGCCACCGCACCGTCACGCCGCGGAGCTTCGCCACCCAATCGGTCACGGTATAGCCAGCTCCGCGCTCGACCACCGTCACTGACTGGATGTCGGCCATGTGGTCCGGGAAGCGCTCCATGTCGGACAGTGCCGCGTAAACGTCTGCGGCCGATGCCTGCACCAGGGTTTCCACCTCAACGCGCGGCATGGCCCACCTCCTCGAGGTGCATTGCCGCCACGGCCCGGGCGGCCTGGTCCAGCCGCTCCACCACCTGCTCCAGCTGATCGGGGCGAATGACCAGTGGCGGCAGCAGCCGCAGCACGCGCTCGTTGTTATACGTATAGACCGCCACCACACCCCGATGAAACAGCTCGCTCATTAAGGCACCGCCGACGCCGGCAGTGGCGGTTTCCATGCCAATCATGAGGCCGCGGCCGCGCACCTCGCGCAACACGGTAGGATACCGGCGCGCCACCTCCTGCAGCGCGGGAAGGAGCCAAGCCCCCTTGGCGCGCGCCTGCCCCACCAAGTCTTCCTCCCGCACCACCCGAATCGCTTCCGCTGCGACCGCCGTGGCCAGCGGGTTGCCGCCAAACGTGGACGTGTGAATCAGCGGCGCCTCGCTGAAAAACTCCCATACGCCCGGCCGCCCAATCACGGCGCCCACCGGGACGATGCCGCCTGACAGCGCCTTGGACAGGCACAGCAAGTCCGGCACCACGTGCTCGTGATTCACGGCAAACAAATCGCCGGTTCGGCCGAGCCCGGTCTGCACCTCATCGGCAATCAGCAGCGCGCCATGCTGTTCGGTCAGCCGCCGAGCCCCCGCCAGATATCCGGGAGGCGGGACAATGACCCCGCCTTCCCCTTGAATCGGCTCTAAAATCACGGCTGCCACGTCGTCCGCTAAAGTGGACGCCAGCTCCTCAAGCGATCCGTAGGCCACATGTGTGACGTCCCCGATGAGCGGCCGAAACGGATCCTGGTAGAGGGCGCGCCCCGAAACCGCCAGGGCGCCCATGGATTTGCCGTGGAAGGCGCCCCATGTGCTGATGAACCGGCTGCGCCCGGTGGCGGCCCGCGCGAACTTCAAGGCGGCCTCCACCGATTCCGTGCCGCTGTTGGTGAAGAAGCTGTACTGCAAATCCCCGGGCGCCACCTCGGCCAGCAGCTCCGCCAGCTCAATGGTGCGGGGATTCAAAAGCACTCGCGAAGACATGGCCAGCTGGTCCAACTGGCGCCTGGCCGCCTCCACCAGCCGAGGGTGGCGATAGCCGTGCAGAAAAACCCCGTATCCCCCCGAGCAGTCCAAGAAGCGGCGCCCGGCGTGGTCAATCAGCTCGGCGCCCGACCCCGTGACCTCGACTTCATCCAAACCCATAAATCGAAGCACCCGCGCCAACCCTGGGTTCATCGTGGCGCCAAACCGATCCAGCCAATCCGGCGCTGCCTGCGGATCTTGCACGTGGTCCCTCCCTCATTGAGTCGTGGCGCCGGCAGAGCGGTCCGCCCGCCGGGCGCACCTGCGATCATCATACGACCATTGCAGGCACCGTGGCGCACCGGCGCCACCGGCCGCGCGACCTGCCCGACGGTTCTGGCCCTAAATCCAGCCACGCCGACGAAAAATCGCGAGCAACGTCGCGGCCAGCGCGGCAACGGTGCCGACCACCATCCAAAAGCCATACGGGGCCTCTGCGCCGGGGAGGTAGCGAAAGTTCATGCCGTACAGCGCGGCCACCAGCGAGGCCGGCAGCATCACGGTCGTCACCGCGGTGAGGGTTTTGACGATTTCGTTGAGCCGGGCGCTGACCCCGGAAAAATAAGCATCCAGGACGCCGCCCACCAGCTCGCGGGCACTGTCGAGGCGCTGCTGCTGCGCGCTCACCCGCTCCCAGCATGCCACCTCCAGCGGGTCGGCGTGCTCACCCGCCTCCGTCCAGCGCCGGCTAACGGTCCGGCGCTCCAAATCGAGGCCACGCCGTGCCGCCAGCAGACGGTGCCGCAGTGCCAAGGCTCGGTCGCGCACGCTCTCGGGCGGCTCTGCCGCCAAGAGCGACTCCAGTGCGGCTTCTTCCTTATCCCACTCCGCCAGGAGCCGGTCGCGCTCATCCAGCACGGAGTGGAGCAGGCGCGCCGCCAGCCGGTGCGCCCCCATTCCGGCGTGCGCGCGGGTCGGCGCCCAGTGGTGCTGCGGCGGCCGCCAGCTCACGACGTGCGCGCCCCTCCAGGCGACCATCACCGACTCGCCCGCCGCTGGGCCCGCCCACAGGGCGAGGATCGCGTGCGCCCACCCGGCGGGCGGCGCCGGCTCGTCGGGCCCCACGCGCACCTGATCCCGCCAGATGGCGGCGCCCGCGCCCGCCTTGGCCGCGGAGCGCCGGTGCCGCCTGTTCGTCATGCTCATCGTGCTCATTGCGGCTAGCCTGTCCGCGAGCGATAAAAAGCTCCCGGCGCTTCGCCGGGAGCCAATTGGTCGGACTGGCGGGATTCGAACCCACGACCTCTACCACCCCAAGGTAGCGCGCTACCTACTGCGCCACAGCCCGGTATCACGGTCTACTATACCGCATCGGAGAGGAAGTCGGCAATGGCCGCCCCTCTGGCGGGTGCGGCGTGAGACTGTGTCTGGGATCCAATAGAACCTGCGCACGAAAAGGAGTGGCGGGCGCAGAGAGAGCTAAGGACACTCCTCAAAATGCCGGTCTGCCAAAGACCCATCAAGAGGAGCTGTGCCCGCATGATCGCGCGTAACGAACGGGCGGACACGATCTGGGCAACCCTGACGGCGACTGGCGGGGCCGCCGGGTCGGGGTCCGGTCGCGCACGGTGTTGAGTGGGTAGTTCCCCGTGCGGTGGCGCGGCCGTTGGCCGTCTGTCCGGTGGGCCGCGGAGGGTGGGCGCTGGGGCCGTCCACCCTGTCGCCCGCGCTGACGGCCTGGGGCAGCCGCCTGGCGGTGGAGCAGCCCTTCGACCAGATCGCCGACGTGCTGGCCCACGCGAGGGGAGGGCGACGGATCGCCTGACGCCGCAGGTGGCGCACCGCCACGCTGCACGCGTTGAAGGCCGAGGGCCCCGCGCCGCTGCTCGCGGTGCGCGCGGTCCTGGCGCCGCCCACCCCCGCGGTGCCGGCGGTGGTCGCGCGCGAAGCGGCGCATGTCACGTGCCGCTAGACCCGCAGGCAGCACCCGATGTACATCCCGCGCGGCCTGCCCATTGGATCCGGCCGCGTGGAAGGCGCCTGCAACACATTGGCCCCACCTCGGCTTAGCCAACGTGGGATGCGCTGGCCCCGCGGCGGGGCACCAGTCATGGCCCCCTGCGGGCTCTGGCCCGATCCGCGCGGTGGACTGCCTTCTGGGCGCCCACCCTCAGCGGTGCGGCGCATGAGTCCCGCCGCCACTTTCTGTCCCACAAAAGCATGCCACACCTGAGGATCTCTTCTGATGAAGCCGGCGGGGTGGGTAGGAGGGAGAAACGCCACAGCCCCGTGCGATCGCAAGCCGGGCCGGGCGCAAGTTCAGCCCAATCCTACCACAGCAGGCCGACGGGATACTCGGTGAACGCCCGGTCGCAACTCACTAAGGTCAACCGGCGCCCTACCGCCTGGGCAATCAGAAGGCGGTCAAAAGGGTCTCGGTGGACAGGCGGCAGGGTGCCCCATTCCATGACGTCGGACAAGGTGACATCCAGTATCTCCGCAAACTGACTTGCGATGATCGACGCCGCCAGCGCCTGCGCACCGCCTTCGATGGCAATGCGCCCCAGACTCTCTTTGATGACCAACTCCCACACCGACACGACGCTCACCGCCACCTGGTTTCTCGGGTTGATCAGCGCCCGGCGCGCGGTCGCGGACAGACGATCGGTGTCTTGCGCCCACCACAGCAGCGTGTGCGTGTCGAGCAGCAGCTTCACTGCTTCGGCCACTTGGCAAACCACTCTTCAGGCAGGGGATCGTCAAACGACGGCTGCACCACAATCCGACCCTTAAAGAAGCCCGGCTGGCGCGGTGCGTCGGTGATGGGCACCAGCTTGGCGGCCGGCTTGCCGTCCCGAGCAATTATGATGTCCTCCCCGGCCGCCGCCCTAGCCACCAGCTCAGACAAATGGGTCTTGGCCTCGTGCATGTTCACCATGTCCGCCATCGTGAACGCCCGCCTCCCGGAGAAGTAGTTAGCTAACATATTAGCCCACGTGATGCGCAGTGTCAACAGGACCGGGGCTCTAGAGTGCGGCGTGAGATTGTGAGACAGTGTCTGGACACAATAGAACATGCGTATGCAAAGGAGTGGCGGGCGCGGAGAGAGCTAAGGACACTCCTCAAAATGCCGGTCTGCCAAAGACCCATCAAGTGGAGCTGTGCCCGCATGATCGGGCATAACGAACGGGCGGACACGATCCCGGCAACCCTGACGGCGACTGGCGGGGGGCCGCCGGGTCGGGGTGCGGTCGCGCACAGTGTTGAGTGGGCAGCTCCCCGTGCCGTGGCGCGGCCGTAGGCCGTTGCGCCGTGCCGAGGCCCCGGTGGGGCTGGCCCTCGCGGGGAATGGGCAATGGCCCACCCCGACAGCGCGTGGCACGAAGCCACGGTCGGGGTCTGCCAGCCCTTCGCCCGGACGCCGGACCAGCGGCTGACCCCGCATCCGTTTTGGCCCGCCTCTGCGCGCATGCGCTGGCCGCCGGGGTGCCCGACCCGCGCTGCCAGGTCGTCGCCCTCCTCGGGCAGGGGCGCATGGGATCTGGGAGCAGGGGGCCGCCTACCCCCCCCCCCCCCCCCCCCCCCCCCCCCC